>CALBVA010000071.1 GCA_937969125.1 uncultured Verrucomicrobiales bacterium
GAGGACATCGAATTTCCATGGAAGGTTCTTTCCGTTAGGGCCGGTGGGCATCTGCAGCTCGATGAGGTGGCCGACTGCCGAGGTGATCATGGCCTGGTCATTCTCAAAATATTGGGCATCGCGGGATTTCCCTTTTTTCTCAAATTTCCCGAGCGTTTTTGCTAGGGCCTTGGAGAGGTCAGTGGCCACGGATGGCTTCTCGGCGATGATCAGAGTCTTTGACACGGGGCGGACTTAGGCGGTGAGGGGGGGGCTTGGGAAGGAATTTCTTTCTGGTGTGGTCCTGAGATGACCTTTACTTCGTCTTTTGATCCGGTCACGAATGGGCGGGATCATAGAAGATCTTCACGTCCGCTTTTTTCGTTCCGAGCAGTTCCTGGGCGCGAATGAGGGCATCGCGCGTAGAGATGTTGGGATTGCTGGGGGCGTAGAAGAAGAGGTTGGTTTCGCCCTCCTCGCGACGACATCCACGCTGCAGGGTGCGAAGAACGCCGGAGCTTTTAAGCACTTTATAGACATCCCGGGTAGCTCCTGAGATGATGAGATGGTTGCCCTGAGAGCGGACGAAGCGAATGAGATCCCGCAGGGCCATCACGCTGGTGGCATCGAGGTGGTGGGCATTCTTCAGCCGGAGAATGATCACCTTCAGATTTGGGTCGCGGGCGAGACGTTGCACCTGGGTCTGGAAGAGCTCTGACGCTCCGAAGAAGAGAGCTCCCTCGACATGGACGATGGAGATGCCCGGATTGGCTCGCTTCGTTTTTAGCTCCCGGAGTTCGCCATCATCAGAGATTTCATATTCCACGAGATGAGGGCGGGAGACCTTCCGCAGAAAGAGGAAGACGGACAAAAAGACCCCGATGAAAATCGCGACATAGAGTGGAAAGATCAGGGCCGTCACGAAAGTGGTGATGAGCACCCCGGCATCCTCTGGAGTGGAGCGGGCGCAGATGCGGATATTTCGCGTTTTAATGAGTGAGGCCGCTACGGCGACGACGAGCCCGGCAAGGGCACTCTTTGGAATGAAGGAGACCGGATTTGGCTCCATAAAGGCGAAGGCGAAGATGGCGATGCCGCAGAGGAGTCCGGTTACGATGGAGGAGATTCCGGTACGGGCACCGGATTCGTGGTTCAAGGCGGACCGCGTCAGGGAGCCGGAGGCAGGCATGGCGGCGGTGAAGGCGCTGGCGAGATTCGCCATACCCACTGACATCATGTCCTGGTTAATTTCGGTGCGCTGCCCGGTGCGGGAGGCGATGGACTTCGCCATCACGGTGTTCTCCAGCGAGGCTAAAAAGGCCACGGCCACGGCCACGCCGAGAAGGTTGGAAACATCAGCGAGCATCCCGGCAGAGGTGGCTTCCGGAAGCCGCCAGCGGAGGTCAGTGAGGGCGAAGGAGCCAAAGTTCAGGACCTCATTTTTCCAGGCTGGTGAGGCCAGTCCGGCGAAGTACGAGATGACGGCGGCGAGGGCGAGGGTGAGGGCGAAATTCGGTAGCGTCTTGAACCAGCGAGAGAGGAGTAGGTAAGTAATCAGGGTGCCGAAGCCGAGGGCGGCGGGCTGCCAGACGTAGTCCGCGCGGGCGCCGAAAAGTTCGCCCGCCATGCCGAAGAAATTACTGGCCGGTTCCACAATATCAGCCACGCCCATGAGGTGCTTCCCCTGATTAATCATAATCAGGATGGCTGCGCCGGTGATGTAGCCCACCAGGACGCTCTGACTGATGTATTGGACCAGATCGGCGGCTTTCAGGATGGAGCCGATGAGGCAAATAATCCCTACCATGAAAACCAGGAGCGGCATCAGGCCGAGCTTCTCACTCATGGAGTAGCTGCTCGCCGCGAAGAAGCTGAAGACCATGAGCGAAGTGGCATTGGTCGGCCCCAGGATGGTGTGGCGGGAGCTGGCGAAGAAGGGGGCAATGATCGCCGCGATGGCCGAGCAGATAATCCCATAGAGGATGGGCAGCTCTGCGATGGCGGCGTAGGCCATGCCCTGAGGGACGGCGAGAAGGGCGACATTGAGAGCGGAGCGCAAATCCGAGCGGGCATCACCGCTGGAGTATCCGCGTAATGAGTCCCGCATCGGGAAAAGACGGAGCGGATTTGTGGCGGCCCAGGACTGAAAGTCGCGGTAGGCGGAGCGGAGTTTGCGGGCCACTTGCATCCTGTTATTGATTAATTAGGCCCGCTTCGTGGCGCGTTGGAAAAGAAAAATGCCGAGAGCCAGACAGGCGAGGTTCGGCAGCCAGAGAGCGGCCTTGGATAGGAGCAAATTACTGCCTTGGATTTCGTCGGCGATGGTGAAGAAGAGGAAGTAAGCGAAGGCCAACACCAGGCTCATACCCGCGCCGGATGAGGTTTCCTTTCGCCGGGCGGAGAGGCCGAGTGGGATACCCACGAAGGCGAGCGCGAGTGGTGCCATGGAGAAGGAAACGCGGCGAAAGCGCTCGAAGTCGAACTCATCCAGTTTCTCCTGTAGCATCCCTTCCGGTGGGTTTGCGAGGAGCTGGCGGATCTCTTCGTTATCCAGGCGGTTTGGCTTGAGGCGTCGGGATTTCGTAGCCTCCAGTGGGAGGACCCAGGGTTCGACCTTCTTGGGAAAGGCGGGCTGCATCGTTCCGTCCTTATCGAAGGATTCCGCCCAGACTCCGGAGAGGCGGAGGTCCAGGCGCTGGGCCTCATTGTCCACCTTCAGCGGGGCCACTTCCTCGGCATAGATGTATCCCAGCGGCGGGGCATTACGGTCCTCGGAAGAGACCTGATAGGCGTGAAAGCCGATGAGACTGTCATCGGGATTTCGCGATTCTATGTAGATACGCTGCCCCTTCATGCGCGACTGTACTACGCCGGGATCCAGGAGGCGGAGCGGGTCCTCCTTGAAGACCTCATAAAGCATGACCTTCAATTCCCCTTTCGATCTTGGGGAGACGGTGGCATTCAGCCAGAGGCAGAAAATGGAGAGAGCGAAACCGAGAATGAGGACCGGTGCGGCGATCCGGTAAAGGCTCATCCCGGCACTGCGAAAGGATGTGATCTCCTGATCGGAGGAAAGTCGCCCGAAGGTCAGGAGAACCGCCGCGAGGAAACCCCATGGGATCGTGTAAACGAGCGAAACGGGGAGGAGTTTGGCAATGAAGATCCCAAGAAAGGAAATCGGCGCGCCACGTTCGACGAGGATCTTATTGATCTCCTTAAAGAGGTTTCCGAGGACCAGGACCACGCTTAAAATGAGGACTGCATAGAGTGCCGTCACCAGAACCTGGCGGACAATATAGCGGTCGGTCTTACGGATCATCTCGGTTGCGCAAAGTTACGAGCGGTCGGTCGGGAGGTCGAGCGGGAAGGGATGGGGATGGAGAATATGTGTGGGAGGGAGAGTCACGAAAGGTAAGAAACCTGGTTGGGGAAGAAGTGATCCGCCTCGCTGCTTGATTTTCGTAGAGGGAAACTCATTTTATTTCTGAATAAGTTCCATTTGAGCCATGCCTGTAAAGTCGTGAACAAAGACCTCTACGGCCAAAGCCTTCTCATCCCGTCTGAAAGGAGATAGGTCCCAATCTGGGGTTTTCGCCAAGAGGGTAGAAACTTGATCTTCAATCGCTGAGGGTCTGATTCCCTGCCGCTTGCGGCGATCTAAGAAGCCAAAAGAAAAGAAGGCGTGGGTGAGCTCGGAGGCTTGCCACGAGGAGATTCATTCCACCTTGTCTCGGCCTTTTTAGCACGTCAGACTCATAGCAACGAAAAATTATGGCGAGAGAGCAAACAGCAGCAGAAAAATTGGAGGGGTCGATCGGACATGCCAAGGATGAACCCAAAAAAGGAAAATGGAGTTTCCAGATTGAGTGTGTGAAATGTGGGAAGTCAGAGCACTTGCCTGCTCGGATGCAAGTTGTTCGCCACCCTCGTTTTATTAGGAAAGCTGCAATGGACTATGCCTCCAAGGGCTGGACCTTCAATGAAGGTCCGATTTGTCCCGAGTGTGGAGCTTAATTTGATAAGAGCAGCAGACCCGTGCTCTACTCGGGGGGCTGACGACAGTGACTTCTTGCTGGAGGAGCTTCTTGGAAATGAGATCTCTCATTTAGAGCGCGGCTGCGATGAAGGGGGCAGTGATGGATTTTTTGTTTTTAGCGACTTGTTCTGGGGTGCCTTGGGCGATGATTTGGCCTCCGTTGGGGCCGGCTTCGGGGCCGAGGTCGATGATGTAGTCAGCTTCGGCGGCGAGATCCATATGGTGCTCGATGACGACGACGGTGTGGCCTTCATCGACTAAGCGGTGGAGGACGTCGATGAGTTTGGCAACGTCTTGTTGGTGGAGGCCGATGGTGGGTTCTTCGATGAGGTAGAGGTTGGTATTGGTGGGACCGATGTCGGTGATTTTTGGTCGGCCTTTGCTAAGCTGGGTGACGAGTTTGAGGCGTTGAGCTTCGCCGCCGCTGAGGGTTGGGCTGGGTTGGCCTAGGGTGAGGTAGCCGAGGCCGGTATCGGCGAGGAGCTGGAGGGGTTTTTGGAGTTTGGGATGGGCTTCGAAGAAGGCGGCGGCAGTCTTGATGTTCATGCGAAGGACGTCGCCGATGGTTTTGCCGTTGTAGAAGACTTCGAGGGTGGCGGGATTGTAGCGGTCGCCATCGCAGGCTTCGCAGTCGATCCAGGTGGTGGGGAGGAAGTCCATTTCGAGTTTGATCCGTCCGTTGCCCTTGCACTCGGGGCATTGGCCTTCTTTGTTATTAAAGGAGAATCGGGAGGCCGTGTAACCGCGCATTCTGGAGTCGGGAAGTTGAGCGTAGAGAGCGCGGATGTGGTCGAAGAGTTTGACGTAGGTGGCGGGGCAGCTGCGGGAGGTTTTACCAATGGGGGATTGATCGACTTCGTATTTGTATTTGAAGGTGTCGAAGCCTTTGGCGGATTTGAATGAGCTTGAAGTTTTCAGTTTCAAGTTTGAAGCAGCTTCCGCGAGGCAGCCCCGCATGAGAGAAGATTTTCCGGAGCCGGAGACGCCGGTTAGGACGGTGAGGCGACCGAGGGGGATTTCGACGTCGAGATTTTTGAGGTTGTTGACGGTGCAACCCTTGAGGTGGAGCCAGTTCTTTTTGGCTTTGAGCAGCTTTCGGCGGGAACCCTTCGAGGGGTGCTGGAGGGGCTCTTTAAGCGCGCGGAGAGTTGGAGATTTCTTGGCGGAGGAGCTCAGGGCCTTCGAATTCGAAACTTCAAACTTCGAACTCTGAAAAACAACTTCACCACCCTCAACACCTGCTCCTGGCCCTAGGTCAATGAGATGACTTGCCGCTTTGATCGTGTCTTCGTCGTGCTCGACGAGGATGAGGGAGTTGCCTTTTGCTTTGAGGGCCTGGAGTGTGCCGAGGAGGGCGGTGTTATCACGGGGGTGGAGGCCGATGGTGGGTTCGTCGAGAATGTAGAGGACGCCCTGGAGATTGGAGCCGAGTTGGGCGGCGAGGCGGATGCGCTGGGATTCACCGCCGGAGAGGGTGGTGGCGCTACGGTCGAGCTGGAGGTAGCCGAGGCCGACGTGGTCAAGGAATTCGAGGCGCTGGGTGATTTCGGGGAGGATGTCTCTGCTGATCAGCTTGTCGCGTCCGGTGAATTTTAAGGCGGTTAGGATTTTGTGGGCGTCTTGGACGCTGAGGGAGGTGAGGAAAGGCAAGCTGATCGAGTTTGAAGTTTTCAGTTTCAAGTTTTCAGCGGGGAGGAAGACGTGACAGCTGTTTTCACGAAGGCGGGCGCCGTAGCAGTCAGGGCAGTCGTGTTTTTCTTCGGGATCTTTGAGAGATTTTTCCTGGTGGATTTCGGCTTCAGCTTCGGAGTTGTATTTGGAGGAGTCGAATTTTTGGGTGGTGATGAAGCCATAGCCGCGGCAGGTTTTGCACCAGCCTCGAGGGGAGTTGAAGGAGAAGTGATGGGGGTCGAGTTCTTCAAAGGATTCGCCGGTGGTGGCGGAGACCCGGGTGGTGGAGAAGGTGGTGAATTCTGAACCTTCAATATTTAACTTGGAACTCTGAAGGGGGAGAATCCGGAAGGTGCCTTTGCCGATTTGGAGTGCGTGGGCCAGGTGTTCGGAGATTTCTTTTTTTGGTTGGCTGCTGGAGACTTCGGCGACGACGAAGTCGATGTCGTGGGCTTTGTGGCGGGCGAGTGGTTGGAAGTCTTCGGTGCGGATGAGTTGACCGTCGATGAACATTTCTTTGAAGCCGGCTTTTGTAGCGGCGGCGGCGTATTCCTTGTGGAAGCCTTTTCGGGCTTTGAGGACGGGGGAGAGGAGCTTAAGGGTTTTGTGTTTTTTGAGGAGCTTGCCGAGTTGGTCGCCGATGGCTTCGGGGGTTTGGGAGATGACGGCTTCGCCAGATTGCGGGCAATGTTGGATGCCGACTTTGGCGTAGAGGAGGCGGAGGAAGTGATAGATTTCGGTGACGGTGCCTACGGTGGATTTGCCGCCGCCACGGGAGATGCGTTGTTCGATCGCGACGGTGGGGGGAAGGCCAGTGATGAGGTCGAGGTCGGGCTTTTCAAGCTGGCTCGCGAATTGGCGAGCATAGGGGGACATGGAGTCGAGGAAGCGGCGTTGGCCTTCAGAGAAGAGGACATCGAAGGCGAGGGTGGATTTGCCACTGCCGGAGAGACCGGAGATGACGACAAATTCGTGGTGGGGGATTTCTAAGCTGAGGTTTTTTAAGTTGTGATGGCGGAGGCCGGAGATCTGGATGGCGTTTGTAGAAGAGGCTTTTAACCTCTTCGCGGTGGAGGGCTGCCGGTCGTCCGCAGGTGGTTCGCTGCGACTAAGAGTGGCAGTTACGTTCGCCACAGCTTGTGCTGTGTATGTCGCCTTTTTGGCGAGTTGTTTTGGGGTGCCTTGGAAAACGATTTTGCCGCCGTGGGTTCCGGCTTCGGGGCCGATCTCGATGAGGTGGTCGGCGTTTTTGATGACATCGAGTTGGTGCTCGATGACGAGGAGGGAGTATCCGGCGTCGGTGAGTCGGTGGAAGATGGTGAGGAGTTTTTCGATATCGACGAAGTGGAGTCCGGTGGTGGGTTCGTCTAGAATGAGGAGGGTGTTGATGCTGCCCTTGGTGTCGGTGAGGAGTTGGCAGAGTTTGAGGCGTTGGGCTTCGCCGCCGGAGAGCGTGTTGAGAGGCTGGCCGAGGCGAAGGTAGCCGAGGCCGGTGTCGATGAGAGGGCGGAGGGCGAAGATGACTTTGCCGAGGAGGAGTTTTTCTTTGGCGGTCTGGCCTTCGATTTCTTCGAGGAAGGCGAGGGCCTCGGTGGAGGTGAGATTGAGGAGATCGGTGACGGACTTTCCGTGGTATTTGTAGTCCTGGGCGGCGCGGGTGAAGCGAGAGCCCTGGCATTCGGGGCAGGTGAGGTAGAGGTCAGAGAGGAATTGCATTTCGACTTTTTCGAAGCCGTTTCCGGAGCAGCGTTGACAACGACCGGAGCCGGAGTTGAAGGAGAAGTATCCGGGGGTGAGTTCGGCAGCGCGAGCGGCAGGGGTGAGGGCGAGGAGTTGGCGGAGGTGCTCGAAGGCTCCGAGGAGGACGGCGGGGGTGGAGCGGGGAGTTCGGGAGAGGGGGGATTGATCGATGAGTTGGACGCCATTGAGTTCGTCGAGTCCGGAGATTTCGGCGGGGGCGGGTTCTTCGTCGAGCGGGAGGCCGAAGTGGCGGGCGAGGTTGTTATAGATGATGGGGTGGGCGAGGGTGGATTTTCCGGAGCCGGAGATGCCGGTGAGGCAGGTGAAGACACCGAGAGGGATTTTGACGGAGAGGTTTTTGATGTTGTTTGCCGAAGCGCGCTTGATGACGAGGTGGGCTTTTGGCTTACGGTATTTTTTGGGAGTGGAGATGGATTTGCCTTCGAAGAGGTAGGGAAGTGTGACGGACTGGGATGACTTGCGCTCCTTTGTTGTGAGGGGGTGGTCATGACCGGGACGGATCATGCCACTGAAGGTAACGTGACCGCCGGCTTCGCCAGCGTGAGGGCCGATGTCGATGAGGTTGTCGGCTTGGCGCATGACTTCTTCATCGTGCTCGACGACGACGAGGGTGTTCCCTTTGTCGCGGAGGTCGTGCATGACTTTGGTGAGACGGCCAATGTCGCGGTGGTGAAGGCCGACGGTGGGCTCGTCGAGGACGAAGAGGGTGTGGGTGAGGGCTGAGCCGAGGCAGGTGGTGAGGTTGACTCGTGCGATTTCGCCGCCGCTTAAGGTTCTCGCGGGACGGTCTAATGTTAAGTATCCGAGGCCTACTTCGACGAGGTAGCGGAGGCGGGATTGGATTTCGGTGAGGACGAGTTGGGAGGATTTATCGAGGGGGGCGTGGGTGGAGGCGACGGAGTCGAAGAAGAAGACGAGTTGGTCGATGGGGATGTGCCAGAGTTCGGGGAGGGTTTTGCCGAGAATTTTGAAGTGGAGGGCATCGGACTGGAGGCGGGAGCCCTGGCAATCCGAGCAAGTGGTGTAGGCGCGATAGCGCGAGAGGAAGACGCGGACATGCATCTTGTAGGCTTTGGTTTCGAGCCAGTCGAAGAAGCCCTGGATGCCATACCATTGGCCGGATTGCCAGAGGGCTTCGGATTGTTCGAGGGAGGTGAGTTTTGATTTATTACTACGTTCGCCGTATTTGACCCAGTGTTGTTGGGCGGGCTCGAGTTCGTTCCATGGGGTGTGTGGGTCGATGCCGACGCTTTTGAGGTGGGGGAACATGTCCTTGCGGCAGTCGGAGCCGCGTTCGCCTTCGAAGGGTTTGATGGCGCCTTGGGCGAGGGAGAGGAGGTGGTTGGGGATGGCTTTGTCGAGGTCGATGCCGATGACGCGACCGAAGCCGCGGCAGGTTTCACAGGCACCGAGAGGCGAGTTGAAGGAGAAGAGGGAGGAGGTGGGTTTGACGAGGGGGGACCAGCTGGTAGAGAAGTATTTTATGGATGATTGGCGAGTGGTGATTTCTGATTGTTGAATTTGGCAGTGGCCTTTACCGAAGGTGAGAGCTTGTTCGAAGGATTCGGTGAGACGGGATTTGTTTCGGGGGGTGACTTTCAAGCGGTCTTGGATGACCTGGATTTTGCGGGGGAGTTTTTTGAGGTCGGGGATGGAGTCGGTGCGGATGACTTTTCCGTCTAACAGAATACGGAGGTAGCCTTGGTTGTTGAGGAAGGGGAAGATGTCCTCGGGGGTGGTGTCGGTGGGGACGGAGATGGGGAAGAGGATGAGGATTTGCTCATCGAGGTGGTGCTGGAGGCAGTGGGTGAGGATGGAGGCGGGGGTGTCAGGGCGGACTTCTTCGCCGGTGACAGGGTGGTATCCGGTGGCGAGGCGAGGGTAGAGGAGCTTGAGGTAGTCATTGACCTCGGTGAGGGTGCCGACAGTGGAGCGGGTGGTGCGGATGGTGTTTTTTTGCTCGATGGCAATGGCGGGAGGAATGCCATCGATGCGATCGACATCGGGCTTGTCCATGCGGTCGAAGAATTGCCGGACGTAGGGGGAGAATGTTTCGACGTAGCGTCGCTGGCCTTCGGCGTAGAGGGTGTGGAAGGCTAGGGATGACTTGCCGCTGCCGGAGGGGCCGGTGATGACGGTGAGCTCACCGATAGGGATGTCGAGGTCGAGGTTCTTGAGGTTATGTTGACGAGCGCCGCGGATGCGGATGACGTTTTTTTCCTGCTGAATCTTCTTAGCAGTTTTTTTCTTCGCGGTTTTCTTCGGCACGCGCTGAAAGTAGCGTGAGAGGATGCGGGCGCAATTGAAGAGATGCCCGAAAGAATGGGCGGATCGGACTGTTTTAGTCCGGACTTCTCTAAAATGAAAAAAGACCGGAAGGGAAGTCCCTCCGGTCTCTCGATTAAAGTTGGAAGCAACCGCTTAAGGGCGGATTTCCCAGACTTCGCAGAGCTGGTTCGGGCCATCGGTAGGACCGAAGCGCTTGGTCTCGCCGAGATAGACGGCCTGCACTTCCTGGCCTTGCTTTTTCAGGTAGTTGACCATGGTGGCAACTCGGGTGGCGCGCTTGGAGGAGAGGGCTTGATTGCTCACGGAATCTCCGGATTTCGAGGCGTAACCCACGACGAGGAAGAAGCTGTTAGCCGGAGCTGCGACGGTGACGTCTTTCAAGTGGGCCTCATGCTCGCGCGCGACGGTTGATTGACCTGTGGGGAAGGTGATGGCTTCCTTCACGTTTGCGTTGAACTGGGTCTCAATCCGGCGATAGGTCTGCTGCAGGGCGCGGTGGTCTTCTTCGTTAATTCTCTCAAGCTCGCGGAAGAGCGCCTTGGCACGTGGGGAGAGATTGTCTTTTTTTACAAAGAGTCTCGCTCCGTCAATGAGTTCCCTGAGGCGTTGGATCTCTGCTCGTTGTCTCTGATTTTCCGCGAGCAGGTCATCGCGCTCATTCTTCACTGCGATATAAACATTGCGGTCAATTTGATCTCCCTGGCTGGCGAGCATTTGCTGGATCTGTGCGTTGAGGGCATCTCGGTCAGCCTGAAGTCTCGTGATCTGGTTGCGGAGGGAATCAGCTTCGATCCGGCTAATTGAGCCTTCTTTACGCTTTAGCTCAGCTTCGAGTTGGGCGATGCGGGCGGCGGCACCGCGGGCGCGGTCGATCTCAGCTTGCATGGCTTGATTGGTACGATTGAGAGAGCCCACGGTTTGGTCAAGATCGCGGAGACGGTCGAGATTCGCCTGACCGGCCGCGACGAGGCTAAGGAGTTGGTCGGTATCGGCCTTGATTTTGTTGGCCAGTTCATTGGGGGCAACGCCCATTGATAAGCCTCCGGCTGCACTTAGTCGGTCATTGCGCTCTTTCAGTTCATCCAGTCTTCTCTTCTGTTCAATGAGTTCCTGATCCTCACTCGTGCTGTCATTTTTCCCAAACTGTTGGCTGATCACCAACAGGAGAAGTAAGAGTACCACGGCACCCATGACGATGCCGAGAATGAGGTTCTGATTGGATGCGGGCGTGACCGCCTGTGGAGCGGGTGCTGTAACCACCACGGGGGGCGGGGTGTCGTTTTGGTTCTGATCGGACATGAAAGCAGGGTGATTTTCGGTGTGGACGCGAAGTTTGTCGGAAAAGGTGAAAATTGAAATTCAAAAGTCTCCGATCTGGGTTGATGGTTCTGGTGCGTCTATGATCACGAAATTCCTCCTCATGCTAGGCTTACTCCCGGTCATCGCTTCGTTTCTGGCGCGTAAGTTCCTGTGTGACCGAATTGTGAAACGCGAGGGCGGGGGAGAGGTCTCGCTGACCGGAGCCGAATTCGCCGACCGCATCTTAAAGCGTGCCGGGGCCTCGCCAGTTGATATTTCGGTCAAGGCGCGCCCTTTTTTACGCCTTGGGCCCGGTGAGCTGGTGCTCCCTCCCTCTGTGGCATCGAGTCGGACCGTCCGCGAAGTCGCGGAGGCGGGGCTCCTTGCCGGCATGGTCCTGATGGCACAGCGGCAGAAAAAAGTCGTGGCCTGGCGGACTTGGGCTCTCAAGTTCAGCTGGGCTGGACCGGTCTTTGCCAGCGTGGTCATGATTTTCGCCTCGGTGGTGGGGAGGGTCTCACCCAGCCTCTCCATCGCGATTATTATCGGGATGTTGGGAATGACCACCATCCTTCTCTGGACCACTCTCGCGGTGGAAAGAGCGGCGGCGAGAGTGGTCGCCGATTTGCTAACAGAGACCGCCATCGTCAACCGCCGGTCGGAGGCGGAGCAACTCACTGCGCTCGTTAAGGCACTGGGCTGGCGACGAATCATTCCCGGTGCCATTGCCTGGATCGGGAAGTGAGGACCGGAGCTGTGCCCTTTCGGCATTGCCAATCCCTCCTGCGTCCTCAATCATTCCTTCAATGAGTGACAAACCACTGAGCGGAAAAACCGCAGTCGTTTTCGGAGTCGCAAACAAGCGCAGCATCGCCTGGGCCATCGCGAAAGCATGGGCCGAAGCCGGAGCGAAATTGATCTTTAACTATCAGGGCGAACGCCTGAAGGATAACGTCGAGCAGCTCGCCGAGAGCTTCGGTGCGGACGTCCCGCTCTACCCTTGTGATGTCACCAGTGACGAGGAGATCGATGCCTTCTTCGAAAAAGTGAAGGAGCACACCGACACCATTGATCTCGTCCTCCACTCGGTCGCCTTCGCTCCAAAGGAAGCTCTGGAAGGGGACTTCCTCAGCACGACGCGGGAGGCATTCTCAGTTTCACATGATATCTCAGCATATTCTCTGGTCGCTCTCGCTCAGCGGGCTGTGCCCATGATGACGAATGGCGGAAGCATCGTCGCGATGAGCTACTATGGCGCGGCCAAAGTCGTTCCACACTACAATGTCATGGGGGTGGCCAAGGCCAGCCTAGAAGCCTCCACCCGCTATCTTGCTGCTGACCTCGGTCCGCACAAGATTCGGGTGAATTGCATCAGTGCCGGACCAGTCCAGACTCTTGCTGCACGAGGGATTTCCGGATTTGGCTCCATGATTAAGCACTATGAGGAGCATGCTCCGCTTCGCCGCTCTTGCAGCACGGAGGAACTCGGTGCGACCGGCGTTTTCCTGGCCAGCGATGGAGCTGCTTCCATCACCGGGCAGGTCCTCTACGTGGATGGCGGTTACGAGATCATGGGGATGTAGGGAATCTCTCCGACATCCGCTAAATCGATTTTAGGATGGCCGATTGGTTTTACGGAAAAGACGGCCAGCAATATGGCCCGATCGATGAAGTAACCCTCCGAGCGCGGACCGCGACCGGAGAAGTGGAGCCTCAAGACAAGGTCTGGACCAAGGGCATGCCTGGCTGGCTGCCTTTGAACCGGATCGATCTTTCAAATCCGCCCGTTGCCCAAAGTCCCGCTACTCATTCCGCTCCGCTATCGGATTCGCCCTATGCGGTCCCGGCGAGCGGATTCTCAGTGGAGCAGGGCGGAACCATTCCGACCCTGCCGTCCACCAATGGTCTGGCCATCGCCAGTCTGGTCTGCGGAATTCTCTCGCTTCTCTTCGGGATCTTCTTGGCAATCCCCGCCATCATCTGCGGGCACATGAGCCGCTCGCAGCTGAACCGTCCAGATAACCATCAAGAAGGTCAGGGAATGGCTCTTGCCGGATTGATTTGCGGTTATGCAGGCATTGTTTTGATGATCGGGGGAGGCATTATTTTGCTGATCATACTTCGTTCGATCAGCATGACGATGTTCATGTAATCGTCCCCTGGACGAATCCTAAAAGGATCCGCTCAGGCCGATGGCGAACACGTCTACACTTCCCTCCACCGTTCCGGCGAAGGCATCCGAATTACCACCGGCAGCCTCCGGGAGGAGATCGGCATCATCGGCGAAGATGTGGGTGTATCCCACGTCCAGAGTGTAGCGGTCGCTAATGACATAGCTGGCACCGATGGAGGCCCAGATACGGTCGGCGTCCGGGATGCGGAGAGTGCGATTGGAATCGGAGACCGGGCTCTCATCGTAAGCCACTCCAGCCCGGATAGTGAGGCGGTCATTGTGCCGATAGGTGGCACCCACCGAAAAGCGGAAGGCGTCCTCCCAATTCTCCTCCTTGGCGAGGGCGGGATCGAGGAGTGGATTC
This sequence comes from uncultured Verrucomicrobiales bacterium, assembly GCA_937969125.1. GTDB lineage: Bacteria > Verrucomicrobiota > Verrucomicrobiia > Verrucomicrobiales > Akkermansiaceae > SW10. The sequence goes on from CALBVA010000071.1 coordinate 13,573, forward strand.
ACCTTGGGTTCGAGGCTTTTGAACTTGCTCCAGTTGGTCCAAAATACATCAGCATGGATGGCCCACTGGTCATTGATCTCATGATAGGCACTGAATTCGATGGTGTCCGGTAGCTCGACGTCCAGAGTCGCGTCGTAGTTACCCGCAGGGAAACCATTAAATCCAGCCCCGACTTCGGCTGAGCCCTCCAGATTCAGCTCGATTGCCGAGCGATAGTGAAGTCCGAAGCGGGTGCGCTCATTGAGTTCAAAGAGCACCCCCACATTGTAACCGAAGCCCCAGTCATCACCCTCCAGGTCGAAGAGATTTCCGCCGATCCTGGGCTGGCGTGAGGTGATTTGCCCGTCGGTGTAGAGGGCATCGAATCCCGCGCCGATTGTCCATTGATCATTGAGACGATATGAGACGACAGGATTGATATTGAAGGATAGGACCTCGCTGTAATCAGTGACCGCACCGGTGGCGAAGTCTCTGGAGTAGTCCGATTTCAGGCCGTAGGTCGTGTAGATGCCGAGGCCGAAGCTCAGCCGCTCATCATACTTTTTCGCGGCATAGAAATACGGGATGATCCCATCAGAGATCACATTGTTGGAGCTGATCGGGCCGGTCACTCCAGTTCCCTCGGCGTCGATGTGCGGGGTGATGTAGTTGGCCCCGATGGAATAAGACCAGTCATCGAGCAGGCTCATGCCGGCGGGATTCGACCCTAGAATCGAGGCATCATCGCCGATGGCGGCTTCACCAGAATAGGCACGACCCAGGCCGGAAGCCGAGCGCTCGGCAAGTTGGAAGCCGGCACCATAGGCGTTTGAAAGGAGCGAGAGGAGGAGGGTGGAAGCTTGCTTAATCATGGGCTGGTGAGTTCCGCTCCCTTGGAGTGACGCGGTTTTCCCAGCATGGAACTTTCAGCTTTAGAGTCAAGTTCCCTCCATGGATTGGCGTTAAGGAACCGGCACCCGGCCCATGAGGCGGGTAATGATTTCGTCGGTCGTGACGTTCTCAGCTTCCGCCTCGTAGGAAAGCAGAATGCGGTGGCGGAGGATCTCCGAGGCCAGCTCCTTCACATCGACCGGGGTGACGAAGGCGCGGCCTTCCAAAAATGCGCGAGCCCGGGCGGCTCGTGCAAAGTTGATCGTCGCGCGTGGAGAAGCTCCAGCCTGAATCAGGGACTTCAATGACCCTTCGTAATTGCCCGGCTCACGCGTGGCCTGGACGAGATCGACAATGTATCCTCTCACGGCGGTATCGATATAAATCTGATCAACCAAGTCCCGGCTGCGGGCGATGGTCTCGGTATCCGTAACGGGGCTGGTGGCTTCATTGGCAGTCGAGGAGGACATGCGATCCAGGATGTCCAATTCCTCCTGTCTGCTGGGATAGTCCACGGTTACCTTGAGGAGAAAGCGGTCCAGCTGCGCTTCGGGAAGCGAGTAGGTTCCCTCCTGGTCAATGGGGTTTTGAGTCGCGAGGACGAGGAAAGGCTTCGGCAGTGGATAGGTTTCATCTCCGATCGTCACCTGGCGTTCCTGCATCGCTTCCAGAAGCGCGGATTGCACCTTGGCTGGTGCGCGGTTGATTTCATCAGCGAGAATGAGATTGGCGAAAATAGGACCGAGTTTTGGGACGAAGGATTGTTTTTCCGGTTGATAAATCATCGTGCCGAGAAGGTCGGCAGGGAGAAGATCTGGGGTGAACTGCAGCCGGGCAAAGTCGGCCTTCAATGATCCCGCCAGAGCGCGGACGGCGAGAGTTTTAGCGAGACCGGGGACACCTTCGAGAAGGATGTGTCCATTGCTCAGGAGTCCAATGAGGAGTTTGTTGACAAGGTTATCCTGTCCCACGAGCACACTGCCCATTTCTTTCTGGAGGGCGGCGACCCAGGAGCTGGATTCGGTGATTTGATTTTGCAGAGCCTGTGGATCCATTGATGGGGTGACTTTGACAAATGAGGGGAGGGGTGAGGAAGGAAAGAAAACACCCCGCCTGCCTTTTGTGGGCAGAGCGGGGTGTGAGAGTTCAGGTGGATGAATTCCTACGTCCCTGACTACGGAGTCTCAGGTGCGGCGGTCCAGATCTGATAGAAGGCCTTGTCGCCGCTAGCAGCATCGTGTTCGAAGGTCGCTTCGCTGACTCCGGTGATGACATCGCCGACTGGCTGGAAGCTTCCGGGAGTCAGATCAATGCTCCGGCGGAGGGTGTAGCGGACGTTTGGATTCAGGTTCTCTGCAGCGAGGAAGAAGGTCCCTCCCGCGAGTATTGACTGAACGACGCGAACGTCAGTGGGAGGTTCACCGAGTCCCAGTTGTTCGCCGAGTGAGTTGCTCGCCGTCGCAAGGGCCATGATCTCTGCGTCCGAGAGGGGACGTCCCCAGATCGCCACTTCATCTATGATGCCATTCCATGAGCGAACCGTGGCATCGGGATTTCCACCGATTGCTATAAAGCCTCCAGGATTGTTATTAGCAGTCAGGGTGGGTGCTTCCGCGCTGGTGACTACCAGAACTCCATCCACGTAGATGCGGTTGTTCATTCCCTTTTCCGAGATAGCGACGATGTGATGGAACTGGCCATCATTGTAGTTTTGATCACCAATGATTTGTTGACCACCTCCGGCGAATGAAATCAGTCCGTCGTCAGTCACGGGGCCACGACCGTGGAGACGCCAAGCGTTTCCTTCGCCACGGGCGACAAGGCCCTGCCAGTTTTCCGTGAAGGTGGTGAAGCTGGTCCAGACGGATACCGAGATACTATCGCCGGCCTGGGTGTAGTCACGCGGAGTGGCTCCACCGGCTCCGTCTACGAGGACGTATTGGTTTTGCGAATGATCAAGGCTGATGGCATTGCCATACTTTCCGATGGTGAAGACCGGATCTTCTCCGGTGGTGCCGTTTTGATACCAAGTTCCGTTGCCGTTGCCATCGGTATCGTCTTCAAGGTCGATATCGAGCGGCCAGTATCCGATGAGGCCGGCGTCCAGCGATGGAAAGCTGGTGTCATCACGGGGCAGGGTTCCGAAGTCGATCTCAACGATGTCGGAAAATCCATCACCATCTGAGTCTGCCAACAGTGGGAAGGTTCCCAGGTTATTCACCTCGTCACCGTCGGCCAGGGTGTCTTTGTCGGTGTCACGATCGAGAGGATCGGTCATATTGGCTTTCTCCTCACCTTCGTTCAGACCGTCATCATCGGAGTCCGGCTCTTGGGGATTGGTTCCGTCCATGAATTCCTGGAGGTTGGAGACATTATCCATATCGGCGTCATCGTCGCCATCCTTGACGAGACGATTCAGCATGTTGGTAATTTCGTAGCTGTCGGGCATGCCGTCGCCATCGGTGTCGGGATCATCAATCAGAGACTGAATGCTCCTGCCGTCACCTCGCGCCCAGATTTGGCCGATTTCACTTTGGCTGAGCGGGCGGCTCCAGATAGCGATATCATCAATTTGGCCGTTCCAGGTTCTCTTGCTATCGATATCAGGGTTCGCCCCGATCAGGAGGTTTGATAGGGAGTCGTTAATGACCGGAGGGGCATTGGTTTCGAAGACCTTAAGGCCATCTATCCAAAGCTGGGCGGTGCCTCCTTCGGTATGATCAACGGTCAATACCAGGTGATGGATCATGGTGTCATCAATTGACGTATTGCCAAAGATGTTATCTCCGCCGCCCTGCCAGTCGCCGGGGTTTGCGGACATGCCACTGGATCTCGCGTTCCGGGCGATCCGCCAACTCGAGCCTTCACCTTTGGCAATGAGGGCCTGCCAGTCTTCAGTAAAGCCGGTGCCGGTGGTAAACCAGACAGAGACCGCCATAGAACCCATGGTAAAGTCAAAGGTGTTCTCGGGGATCTCCGTAGTGTCGACGATCTCGATAAACTCGTTTTGTGTGGAGTCTAGGTCGATGGCGTTACCGAACTTTCCGGTGGTATAGGTCGGGGCCATTCCATCATCCGTCCGGTAGATGCC
>CALBVA010000072.1 GCA_937969125.1 uncultured Verrucomicrobiales bacterium
CAGTCCACCATGGGCACTCCGCAATACATGGCACCGGAGCAGATGGCGGGCGGAAAGGCTGCGGACCACCGCTCGGACATTTATGCCGTCGGCGTAATCCTCTATGAGCTACTCACCGGTCGGGTGCCGGGAGGTCATTTCAAGCCACCCTCCGTCCAGAACCCGGATCTTAATCCCCGACTCGATGAAGTCGTGCTGAAAGCGCTGAAAGACGAACCGGAGCAGCGGCAGCAGCAGGCTTCGGAAATCAAATCCGCACTCCGTGAAGCCGTTTCAAGACCGGCCCGCTCCCGCAGCGAGCAAACCCGCCTCCTGACACTGAAGATCATCGCAGCGGCCCTCGTCGCCTCCATCCTCGGCGCACTGGGCGTCTGGTGGCTGACCCAGAAAAATCCGATAATGGAGATGGAGGAAGGATTGGACGACCGTCGCATTTTTCAAGTCACACGAATCGCAGCCGATGGATCGATTGCTCCCACCATTCCCGTCACCGCAGATGGGCTGGCTCAGGTCTCGCTCTCAGGTGCGCGGGAGGGTTTTGGCATCGGGATCGATCAACGAAGCCAGGTCGTCGGATGGGGGGCTGATCGATATGGGCAAGCCTCCCCGCCCCCTGGATTACGCGCCCGCCTCGTGGTGGCTGGACAGGGATTGAGAAATGCTCATGCCCTCGCCCTAAAAGTCGACGGCACAGTGGTCGGTTGGGGGGACGATACCTTCGGCCAAGCCACCCCGCCGAAGGACCTAAAGGAAGTTATTGCCCTGGCGGCGGGAGAAACCTTCAGCCTAGCGCTCGACCATGAAGGGAAAATTCACGCCTGGGGAAAAATGACAATCACCCACGCCTCCGATGAAACCTACACCGCTATCGCGGCAGGTGCCCGCTTCGCCGCCGGACTAAGAGACGATGGCTCCGTGCAAATCTGGGGTGAAAATGCCGGAAGCTTTGGCGAAAACATTACCGCCATCGCGGCTGGGCATGAACATCTCATCGCTCTCGATGAGCAAGGTCGCCTCATCACCAAAGGGGGGATTGGTCCGCCGGATGATCTGCCGCCCGTCAAAGAAATCTTCGCCGGAGCCGATGGCTCCGCCGCCCTCGACAATGAGGACCGCGCCTGGTTCTGGGGCCGGGCCGTCGAGATGGGAGAGCACGAATTCTCAGACTCCGCGGAGATAGCCATCGGAAATGCCGAGGTCATCATTCTCCGTCCTTAGTTGATCGAGAAAACCGCTCGGAAAATTCGAACTCCCGATCACTTGACCTGCACATGCTGAAACATTCTTTTGAACACCTTTCACCATCGTCGTCGGTCCAGAACTGGAGCCCGAGTTTGACCGCGCCGAGGGTGGCTGCTCCCTACTCCACCTCCTCGGCGAAGAGCACGTCCTCGAAGAGGTCGATCTTCCCCTGCGCGCGGTGGCGAAGCTTGTTCCGGCGGAAGGTTTTCCAGGCGATTTCTTTTTTTGAGACGGCGAGGGCGTCCTTAATAGGGTCCTTAATCTGCTCGAAGGTGGCATTGGCAAACTGATCCTGACGGGCTTCGAACCACTTCAGGGCTTCGTCATCACTCACCGGAACGGGCATCATTTTGACAAGGTAGGCCTCACGCTGGAGGCGGGCCGCGATGCGGAATTCGCGTTCCTTCTCACCTCGCCAGAGGGCTTTCTTCATCAATTCCTCCCGCACCGCCGGATCGGGATGGCGTTGGTTCTCCACCGCGATGGCGGCTTCGACTTTTTCGTCGGCAACGGCAACTTCCTCAGAAGTCGAAACCTTGATCTGGAGTTTTAGGAGTTCATCGTCGATCAGCTGCTCCACGATGATCTTACGGAGCGTCTTGCGCTCGGTAGCGGAGGTGTCATCCAACTTGCGACCCCGCCGCCAGAGGTATTCCTTCAATGCTTCCTCGACCTGCGAGCGGTAGATCGGCCGGTAATAGACCCGTGCTGCCACGCCCTGCGCCTTGGCTTCCGCGATGGCCGAGTCAGTGTCCAGCATCGGCTCATTGAGCGAGCGATAGATCGGCCCCTGGAAGACGAAGAGATCGCACACCATGTATCCGATAAGCAGGGCGTAGACGCCGAGCCGGATGGCCATTTTCTTGGCAACATTCATCGGACAATGATCCGTGATCCCGGACGGACGTATTGTGGAAAGCGGGCGGCATCCCAATTCGAAAGTCTATAGCACCCGGCGCTCTGCGACCGACCGATGGTGCGCGGCGAGGAGGTACCATGAATGCCGATACCGGACTTCGAAAGTCCGCACCACATCACCCCAACAGGGTTATTGGGACCATGGGCCACCTGGATGGCTTTCTTGCTCCGCTTCCCGGTGCGGAGGAGCTGCTTGTCATAGCGCCAACTGGGAAATTCGACGCAGTTGATGAGCTTCCATACGCCGCGATGGATGAATTTTTCCTGTCCTGGAGTGGTGGGGAACATCGCGATGAGGCGGCCGAGCGGTTCGGCGTCATCCTCCGAGACCACCACGGCGGCACCGGGGACCACGACGGTCGGCTGGGAAGGATCATAGATGAAGATCTGCTTGTTCTTGGTGTCGATAACGACGTTGCGCTTCGAGAGATTGCCCTCGGCTTTATGCATTCGTCCGACTTTGAGAGTCTCAATGCGGAAGGGCTCGATGTTCGGGACCTTTAATGTTTTGCCGGGTCCGAGGTTGTAAGATTTCTTTTTCCCGTTCAGCTGAATGAGGAAGGACTCCGAAGTATGATAACGCTCAGCCATGAATTCAAGATAGCTGCGGTAGGACATCAATTTCACCCCACCGACGTCATCATATTTTCTGGGTAGTTTCGGATTGATAAATTTCTTCGCGAGCCGCGGAACGATGGCGGTGGCGTAGAGGGTCTTCACCTCGGCATTCGCCTCCTGCTGCAGGGCATCCCAGGCCCCGGCCGGACGTCCCCGGAAGCGGTTGTAGGAATAGGCGGCTCGCTTGGTAAAATTCCCCGGCTTCCCGTCCAGGAATCCGGGACCAAAGCATTTTTGATCTAGGAAGATCTGTACGCGGAGGGCGTCATCACCTTTCGGGACGGCGTCATCTTCCGCGCGGGAAAGAACCGGTAGCAGGCAGGTCAGCAAGAGAATGAAGGATCGCATGGATGAAAAGCTCGGATTGATCAAATAATGAATGGGACGTGAGGACAGTTAACATACGGAAACTAAATCGCCAGCTTTCGGCATTCTCACTTGCAGACCGTCATATTTCGCCTTGCTTTGCTGTCATGCGTTTTCTGACCTCTGCCCTTTTTGCGGCGACGCTCATCTCCCTTTCAGCACAGGCCCCTCCGGCCAAGCTGACTGGCAAACAGATATACACCCTGCATTGCAGTGCCTGCCATCAGATGGATAAGGTGCAGGTCGGGCCCTCATTGGTGGAAATCGCGCAGCTCTATCGTGGGAAACAGGCTGACTTCATCAAATGGTGCCTCAATCCACTACCGCACAAACGCAAGAACGGCCCCCAAATGCCGGCCATGATTCAACTCAACGAAGCTGACCTGAAGTTGGTCTATGATCACCTGATGTTCGCGACCAAGGGGAAGAAGCAAGCCAAGGAGAAAAAAGGTGATTCCTTCCCCGAGACTCTCTCAGCCCGCCCGCTCGTCCAGCGGATGTTTCTCGATCACAGCGGCCCGGCCTCCATCGCGGTCGCCCTCCCCGGTGATCTCAATCTTTGCTGGGACGCCGGAGCCTGCCGCTTGCGATACCTTTGGAAAGGTGGATTTCTCAATGCCTTCCCATACTGGCAGGGTAATGGAAATTCCCTCGCCCAGCTGAAAGGTGACAAGATCCTGGCCGAGGAGCAAAGCCCCCTGCCCTTCCTCGCCTTCGGAAAGCCGAAGTTTCTCGGATACTCCATGAAGGACGGCCTCCCTACCTTTAAATACCGCGTCGGCGAGCTGGAAGTCCACGAACGCTTCGAAGCGATTCCCGATGGTTTTTCACGCTCCTTCACCTTCAAGAATGCCCCGTCCGAACTTCTTCTCGAATTCCAGAAATCAGACAAATTCACCTACTCTTCCGAATCCGGACCCTGGACCAGCAACCTCCTCCGCGCCACCACCACCGCGCCCGTCGTCATCCAATACAAACTCACCCAGTAAGCCGTGATGAAACGCCCTCTCCTTCTCACCCTCTCGCTCACTCTCTCCGCCATCGCCGATCAATGGAGCGATGCCTTCAACTTTGAAAAAGTCGCCATCCCCGCCGGGATCGATCCGCAGATCGGAGCCCTCGACACCCTGCCGGACCAACGCCTCGCAGTGGCCTTCCACCGTGGACAGGTCATGATCTATGATCCAGCGAACAAGACCTGGAGTAAGTTTGCGGAAGGCCTGCACGAGCCACTCGGTCTGCTTGTGGAAGATGCCAATAACATCCTCGTCATGCAGCGCCCCGAACTTACCCGACTCACCGATACCGATGACGACGGAGTGGCTGATGAATACACTACCGTCTTCGATGACTTCGGCATGACCGGAAACTACCATGAATTCTCCTTCGGCCCCGCCAAGGACGCGGAGGGGAATCTCTACATCGCACTCGGCGTGGCCTCGAATGGAGCCGGGATCCGCCGAGAGATTCGGGGTGAATTCCAACCCATCGGCATCTCGCAGAAGCGTATGTATCAGGATGAGAATTGGCCGGATCATAAGGGTGCCGCCGGACGCATGTATTCCCGCGCTCCCTGGCGGGGATGGGTTCTGAAAATCTCTCCCGATGGCACCGGCACGCCCTACGCCTCCGGAGTTCGCTCGCCAAATGGCATCGGCTTTGACAAGGACGGTCGACTCCTCGTCATAGATAATCAGGGCGACTGGCTCGGCACCAGCAAGCTCCACCACGTCCGGGAAGGAGCCTTCCACGGCCATCCCGCCGCACTGGTTTGGAAAGATGGCTGGACCCGCGACCCGCTGAAAGTGCCCGTTGAGGAACTAGACAAAATGCGCACCCCCGCCGCCGGGCTCTTCCCACAATCCGAGCTCGCCAACTCCCCCACCCAGCCGGTGGTCATTCCAGAGTCCTTCTCGAAGGCACTCGCGGGACAGACTCTCATCGGTGAGATGAATCAGCCCACTCTCGTCCGCTACCTTCCTGATACCGGAATCACCACCACGAGCCAGGGCACTACCATTCCCTTTCTCAATGGCGA
>CALBVA010000073.1 GCA_937969125.1 uncultured Verrucomicrobiales bacterium
AGTTTGAAGAAAAAAAGCGACCGGTCGATCTCCTGGAAGCATTCCTAAAACTGAAAGAGGCAAAGATCGCTCTCCTCCTCATCGGCGGTGGCGATTTCGAAGAAGAACTACACACGAAAGCCGATGAGCGTGTCTTCTTCGCCCCCTTCCAGAACCAAAGCCAAATGCCCAAGGTCTATGCCTCCGGCGATGTCGTAGTGCTCCCCTCTTTCGGGCGTGGCGAGACCTGGGGACTGGCCGTCAATGAAGCCTTTAACCTTGGTCGACCCGCCATCGTGAGCAGCCACGTCGGCTGCGGACCGGACCTCGTGATCAACGATGAAACCGGCTGGATCTTCGAGGCCGGAAGCGTGGCGAAATTGACCACTGCCATGTCAAAAGCTGCCGCTTCCCGTGACCACATCCGGGAGATCGGCTGCGCGGCGCAAGAACGAGTCGCAGGTTTTTCATACCAATCAGCAGGCGACGCACTCGTCAAAACGGCTCAAACCATCGCAAAGTAACGCCATGAATTTCAACGCGGCCAAAGCACCCCTCGTTCTCGTGCCGGAGCTCTTTCGGGTGACCGGCGGCGTGCAGGTTTTCTCGCGCCGCATGATCGAGGCCCTCGATGACCTCTATGGAGAGCCGGTCCCCGTGGTTTCCCGTAATGACCGCCGGAGCGATTGTCCGGATGACTTTCTCGCCGGGCGAGCGTTCACGCCCTGTGGTCCGCTACCGGAGAAGCTGCGAAAGTTCCGCCTGATGGCCGCGACCCTTTTCAATGGTGTCCCCTTCATCCTCTCGACCCATCCCCACTTCGCACCGTGGCTCAAAGTCCGAAAAAAACCATACTTTTGCGTGACCCACGGAATTGATGTCTGGAACATCAAGGGGAGCAAAATCGCGGACGGACTGGAGAGCGCCAAATGCCTCCTCCCGGTGAGCCGTTACACCGCTGACCGCATGGCGGGGCAGCTTAACGAGGTGCCGCCCATCGAGATCTTCCCAAACACCTTTGATGAGACCCGCTTTACCCCGGCGGAATCGAAGACGGATTGGCGGGAAAAATTGGACCTTCCTGCGGACGCCAAGATCATGCTCAGCATGTGCCGGGTAGCGAAGGGCGAGGAAGGCAAGGGCTACCACCGGCTACTCGCGATGATGCCGGAGTTACTGAAGAAGCACCCCAACCTTCACTGGGTCCTCGGCGGAAAGGGCAATGATCTCGAAAACGTCCGCCGAATCGCCAAAAAGCTGAAGGTGGATGAGAACTGCCGCTTCCCAGGATTCGTTTCAGACGAAACGCTACCGGATCTCTACCGGAGTTCCGATCTCTTCGTCCTGCCGAGTAAGAAGGAAGGCTTTGGAATCGTCTTTCTGGAAGCCGCCGCAACCGGCCTCCCGGTGGTAGCGGGAAATCGCGACGGCTCGGTCGATGCCCTCGCCGATGGAGCTCTCGGAACTTTGGTCGATCCCGAAAACGACGAGGAAATTTCCTCCGCCATTGGGGACATTCTTCGCAATGAGCCCCGCGACCGGCAGGAGTTGCATCACGATTGCGCCACCCGCTTTGGCAAGACAGCCTTCCGCGACCGACTCGCTGACATCCTCACCCGCCACCTTGAGAAATCTTGAAAGTCCTCCATACGGTTTCCAGTTTGCATCTCGATACTGGCGGCCCGGCCCGCTCGGTCCCGGGGTTGGCAGGCGCGGCGGCAAAGGCCGGAGCGGAGGTCCACCTCTGGGCTGATCAAATCCCCGACGACTACAAAGCACCGGAGGGGGTGACCTTGCACCACACGCTGCCGGAGGAAAAATTCGACCTCGTGCACGACCATGGTGTCTGGCTCCCGAATAATCATCGCGTAGCAAAGTGGGCCAAGGCACCCCGAATCGTTTCACCACGGGGTATGCTGGAGCCATGGGCACTCAATCACAACAAGTGGAAGAAGAAACTGGCCTGGTGGCTTTATCAGAGAAAGAATCTAAAAACTGCAGCAGCCTTTCACGCGACGGCGGAATCTGAAGCGGCACAATTGAAAAAAATCGGCCTCAGCCAACCATCATTCGTTGTTCCCAATGGCATCGACTTCGACGAGTTCGAAGGTGACTTCGTAAAGGAAAAAACCGTGCTCTTCCTAAGCCGGGTGCACCCGAAGAAAGGTCTCCCGATGTGGGTCGAAGCCTGGAAGACCCTCGCTCCGGAAGGTTGGAAAATGCGTGTGGTAGGACCGGATGAAGGCGGTCACACTGATGAGGTGAGAGCCTTGGTGAAGGAGGCTGGATTGCAGGATGAGTGGAGCTTTGAAGGATCACTGGAAGGAGCAGACAAGCTCGCCGCGCTTGGTTCGGCAGAGCTCTTTGCCCTGCCAACCTACAGCGAAAATTTCGGGATCGTAGTGGCCGAGGCCCTCGCCGCAGGAACACCGGTCATCACTACGACGGGGACTCCCTGGGAAGGTCTGCACGAACATCAATGCGGCTGGTGGGTAGAGCCCACCGTGGCGGACCTCACCCGCGCGTTACGCGAGGCGGTGGCGAGCGACGAACGCCGCGCAATGGGCCAACGCGGGGCGAATTGGGTGAAGGAGGAATTCGCCTGGGATGGAATCGGCCGGAAAATCACGAACGCTTACCAGGAATTACTCGATGGACATTGAAGCAAATCGTAAGGCCCGAAAATACACCCGAAAGGAATTGATCGGTCGCATGCTCTGGGCCGCGTGTTCACCGCTCTTTCGCTACAGCCCGCGCCTGATGTGGGGCTGGCGGCGTTTCCTGCTGCGATCATTCGGAGCAAAGGTCGGCAAGAAGGTGAACATCATGCCCACGGTGAAGGTCTTCATTCCCTGGCAGTTCGAGATTGGCGACTGGAGCTGCATCGGATTTGACGCGCTCATTTATAATCTCGGTGAAATCAAAATTGGGGAGAATGTCACCGTCTCCCAGCGGGCCCACCTCTGCGCAGGCACGCACGATTTCCGCGATCCGGCGATGCCTCTCATCAGATCGACAATCACAGTGCATGATGGAGTGTGGATCTGCGCAGATGCCTTCGTGGGTCCAAATGTCGAGATTCACAAGAACGCCATCGTGGGAGCCGGCGCAGTGCTCTTGCGGCATGTCGAAAATGACGTCATTGTCGGCGGAAATCCGGCGAAACCAATCGGGAAACGTTAATCGAAAATCATGCTGCCCATCTCCGTCTGTATTCCAGTTCTCAATGAGGAGAAAAATCTCCCCGGCTGCCTGAAGTCGCTGGAAGGTCATTTTGACGAGATTGTCCTCGTCGATTCCGGAAGCACCGATGGCACTCTCGACCTCGCGAAGGAGGCTGGAGTTGAGGTGTTGAATTTTGAGTGGAATGGAGTCTTTCCGAAGAAGCGGAACTGGGCGCTGCGGAATCACAGCTTTCAAAATCCGTGGATCCTTTTTCTTGATGCTGACGAGCGTGTGACTCCGGAGTTTCTCAGCGAGTTGAAGGAGAAATTGGACTCCGGCCCGGTGGGATTCTGGATGCATTACGAAAACTGGTTCATGGGCCGGAAACTACTGCATGGCGACACCATGACCAAGCTGGCTCTCTTCAAGATCGGCAGCGGTGAGTATGAAAAATTCCCGGAAGATCAATGGAGCCATCTCGATATGGAAGTGCACGAGCATCCGGTGCTCGATGGGCCGGTGGGAGATATCGGCGCGATGTTAGAGCACCATGATTTTCGAGGACTGGCGTCCTACATCGGGAAGCACAATGAATACTCCACCTGGGAGGTGAACCGCTATCAATGGCTGCATTCGGACGAGGCGAATGAGAAGGATTGGGCGGCTTTAAACAAACGCCAGAGCTTCAAATACCGCCACCTGAATAAGTGGTGGATGGGGACCTTTTACTTCCTGATTTCCTACGTGCAGAAGCGCGGCTTTCTGGACGGAATCCAAGGATACCGCTTCGCGAAAATGAAGAAACGTTACTTCGAAGAAATTCGCCTCAAAATCATCGAAACACAATCCGCCGAATAATGTCTGATCAAAAACATCTCCTTCTTGTCAGCCAGGTCTACCTGCCGGACCCGGCGGCAGTGGGCCAGTACATGGCGGACGTCGCGGAGGAAATGGTCCAAAAGGGCTGGCGGGTCACGGTGCTGACCTCACAACGTGGGTATGATGATCCGGCACAAGTGTTCCCTCGCGAAGAAGTGATGAACGGGGTCACGGTGAAGCGAGTGCCTTTTTCGTCCTTTGGAAAGAAGACCATCCTCCATCGACTGATCGGACAGTCCTTGTTCTGTACCCAGGCGGCTTTGCGGGGGATTTTTTCGAAGCGACTGGATTCCATCCTGGTGACAACCTCTCCTCCCATCGGCGGAATGGTCGGCTGGTTCATCAGCCTGATTCGCCGCACGCCCTTCCACTTCTGGGTGATGGATCTCAACCCCGACCAGGCGATCGCGCAGGGCGTGGTGAAGGAGAACAGCCTGCCCGCGAAGATTTTCAATTTTCTTAATCGCCGGTATCTCAAACGGGCGACGAGTGTCATCGCGCTGGATGGATTCATGGCCACTAACGTGCTGAAAAAGATGGAGGGACTGGAAGAAAAGATGCACGTGATCCCGCCGTGGCCGATGGAGGATTCACTGGAGATCATTCCAAAGGAGGAAAACCCATTTATCAAGGAGCACGGACTGGAGGGGAAATTTGTCCTGATGTATTCTGGAAACCACAGCCCGGTGCACCCGCTGGGGACTTTTTTGGAGGCCGCG
>CALBVA010000074.1 GCA_937969125.1 uncultured Verrucomicrobiales bacterium
AACGGAATCGGATACGTCGGCCTCGCCTACGCTTCCAAGGACGGCCTCCGCGCCGTGAAAGTCGAGGGTGTCTCCCCGAAGCCTCGTAAAAAAGCCGAGTATCCGCTCTCGCGTAAGCTCTATTACTACACCGTTGGCGAGCCCGCCGGTGAGGCCAAGAAATTCCTCGATTGGGCCATCAAGGACGAGGCCGCTAAGGCCGTCGTGACCAAGGTGGGCTTCATCCCCGTGGACTGATCCAATCCCCGCCCTTTAAGGGTTAGAATGCTTTGTGACAGAAATGTCACACAAGGCGCATCTGCGATTAGCGGATGCGCCTTTTGACTTCCCGTCGAGTGCGCCTCGCACTTACACACACCTCCGCCCCTCTTAAAAGCCATCCATGGCCAAACATTTTCAACGCAAAGGACAGCGTCTTCTCGGTCTCGATAAGCAGAGCTGGATCAAAGGATTCTTCGGCAGCAATGCGGGACTCTCCATTGTCGTGCTTTTCCTGATCTGCCTCTTTCTCATGATCGAGGCCTTCCGCTTTTTCCCGGCCCACCATGAGCTGCTGAAGGTCAACCGCCAGTCCGGCCAGGAATTCGTCGATCACATTATTGATGAGGCCGACGGTTACCAGGAATTCGTTAGCTATACCAATCAGGCCTACTTTGCTGAATACGATGAACGTTTTGAAAAAGAGCGTGGCATCAAGGACTCTTGGGGAGCCCTGCTCGGTGAAATCGAGGACAATGGCGAGGACCAAATCGAAGTCCTCGAGGAGGCTCGCGATGGCGACGATCCTGCTGTCCTCGAAAAAGCCGAGGCCGAATGGAAAGCCTTCCTTGCCGAACTCACCAGTGAGGTCGATCGCGCTGAGATTGATTCCTTCAACCGCCTCGAAGAATACCCCGAAGCGTGGAATGACCTCCTTAAGTCTGCTCTCACCTACGATCCGATCGAAGAGGAGACACCTGCCTTCGTCGCCGATGCGATTAAGACCCAGGAAGAGGGCATGAAATCCTTCACCGAGGCCAAGACTGAGATCACCGCCTCCGGACGTGCGCTCAAGGATCTCCGCGCAAAGCTCGTCAAAATCACCGCCCAGATCGCTGAGGATGTCGAGTTGGACAAGTCTGCCGCCGACCGTAAGGCCGCTATCCTTGAAGGTGCGAAAGTCCTCGAAGGCGAAGCTCGTGAAGCTGCTCTCGCCGAGGCTGAAAAGATCGTCATTCGCGATGAGTTCCCCTACGCCGAGCGTGTCAAACCACTCAGCGAGTCCAAGGAGAACCACGAGAAAGCGGCTGCCGAACTCCGTGAAAAACTCACGACCGGCATCGCCAAGCTTCCGACCAAATTCCAGTCGGACAAAGCCGCCGAACTCGTCGCAAAGATCCGAAATGGCCGCGAGCCTTACCTCAAAAATCTCGACCGCAGCGTCCAAAAAGCTAGCGAGTGGCAGTTCGATGAAAAAGTCGGATTCCTTCAGTCCATCGCGAAATTTTTCTTTGGTAGTAAGTGGGTCACCAACAGCTCCTGGACCGAGGTTTACGGACTTGGACCGCTCTTCACCGGCTCCATCATGATTTCCCTCATCGCCCTCTTTGTCGCCGTGCCCCTCTCCATCGGAGCCGCGATCTACGTGAACCGCCTCGCCACCAGGCGGGAGCAGACCCTGATCAAGCCCTCCATCGAAATGATTCAGGCCATCCCCTCAATCGTGCTCGGCTTCTTTGGCATTATGGTCCTCGGCGAAGTTCTGCAAGACCTCAGCCAGAGGCCCTTCCTCTCATGGATTCCTGGCTTCCCGATTCAGGACCGCCTGAATGCTCTCAATGCTGGCCTCCTCCTCGGACTCATGGCCGTGCCCACCATCTTCACCCTCTGTGAGGATGCTCTCAATAACGTCCCGCGAGCCTTCTCCGAAGCTTCCCTGGCACTCGGAGCATCCAAGCTGCAAACCGTCATCCGCGTCGTCGTCCCGTCCGCCATTTCTGGTATTCTTGCCGCTGTTCTTCTCGGCCTCGGCCGCGTCATCGGTGAGACCATGGTGGTCCTTCTTGTAGCGGGTAATCGGATCGCGATGCCAGCCTGGGGAGATGGCGTGAGCATCATCACCCAGCCCACTCACACCATGACCGGCATCATTGCCCAGGAAATGCCCGAGGTCGGAGCGGGAACCCTTCACTACCGCGCCCTCTTCCTCGTCGGTCTCGTCCTTTTCTCTATCTCGCTCATGATTAATGTCGGAGCACAGAAGATCATCAAACGCCTCGGCCATGCCTCCTGAATCAGCATCATCCGCCAACCCCTTCCGCTCTCTTTCGCGTCGGCGTCAGATCCGCGATGGCGCGACTACCGGCCTCTTCGCGACCTTCACTTATATTGTCCTGGCTTGTGCCGTGGTCATCATTGGTAAGATCTGCTTCGATGGTCTGCCCGTCCTTTTCAAGGCGGAAGCACCCTTCGTGAACACCGAGTTTTTCACGAAGAAGACGATGACTCTGAATCAATTCTACACCGCGGAAGGAGAAATGGTGCGGATGGACAATGATGACTACCTCGCCTTTAAGGAAAGCAATCCCGATGCCGTCATCAAGGATCACAAGGCTTTCTCTTACGCCGGTGGCGGGATCGTTGGTCCACTCGTAGGCACCATGATGCTCGTCATCGTCTGTATGTCTGCTGCGCTCTTCATCGGGATTTCGGCAGCGGTTTATCTTAACGAATATGCCAAGAAAGGCCGGGCTCTCAATGCCATCCGCCTTTCTATCATGAATCTCGCGGGTGTTCCCTCCATCGTCTACGGCCTCTTCGGTGCGGCCTTTTTCGTTCACTCACCCTTCTTCCCCGTCTTTACCCACACGCCGGATCTGGAAAAGGCTCTCTTCACCATTCCGCTGTGGCCCACTGATGGATATCTCAGCTTCCAGGGCTGGGGCAGCTCGGTGCTCGCGGGTGGACTCACCCTCGCCGTCATGGCTCTGCCGGTCATTATTGCCGCCTGTGAAGAATCGCTCAAAGCCGTCCCGAAGGGTTTCCGCGAAGCCTCATTGGCCCTGGGTGCGACCAAGTGGCAAATGATCCGCACCGCAGTCCTGCCATACGCCACTCCCGGGATCCTGACTGCCTCGGTTCTCGGTATCACCCGGGTTGCTGGTGAGACCGCGCCCATCATGTTCACCGCAGCCGTCGCTGGTAAGGATAAGTTACCGTGGGAGGATGCGAAGGGCTCCGGTCTCTATTGGCTCTCTGACATGATGACCCAGTCAGTGCAGGCATTGCCGTATCACATCTACGTTGTCACCGGAAAGCTGCCAGATGATCCCGCTCTCAAGGACATGCAGTATGGCTCGGTTTTCGTTTTCCTTCTCCTCGTCATCGGCTTTGCCATGATCTCCGTTTATCTCCGCGCGCGCTTCCGCAATAAGCTCAAGTGGTAATTATTCACCCTCTCCATGTCAGATACTCTACCCATTCTGGACTCGGCTGATGCTCCGCACATCGCCACCAATGAGACCATCATTAACATCGATGATCTCAGCTTTAGCTACGACCTCGGTAAGACCAATACTCTCCGGAATATCTCTCTGGAGATTCCGAAGGGGAAGGTGACGGCCTTCATCGGGCCTTCCGGCTGTGGCAAGTCCACCCTCCTTCGCTGCTTGAACCGGATGAATGACCTCGTCGATACCGCCAAGGTCACCACCGGAAAAATCAACATCCTCGGGCAGGATATCAATGCCTCCGATGTCGATGCCATCGAGCTCCGCAAGCACGTCGGCATGGTCTTCCAGAAATACAATCCCTTTCCGAAATCGATCTACGAAAACGTCGCCTACGGACTGCGTGTGCAGGGGATTAAGAATAAATCCATCCTCGATCAGGCAGTAGAGGAATCACTCCAAAAATCAGCCCTTTGGAGCGAGGTGAAGGACCGCCTGAATGACTCCGCGCTCGGACTCTCCGGCGGTCAACAGCAGCGCCTCTGCATTGCCCGGACCATCGCCGTGAAGCCGCAAATCGTCCTCATGGATGAGCCGTGTTCTGCGCTCGACCCCATCGCTACGGCCCGCATTGAGGAACTCATTGCCGAACTTCAGCAAGAGTTCACCATCGTGATCGTGACGCATAATATGCAGCAAGCCACCCGCGTCTCCGATCGCACCGCCTTCTTTTATCTGGGGGAACTCATTGAATATGCCGACACGCAGGTCATCTTCGGCAATCCTTCGAAGAAGCAGACCGAGGACTACGTCAGCGGACGATTCGGCTAACCACTCATAGATTCAGATCATGCCAGGACATATCCTAAAAAACTACGACGACGATCTCAGTGCCCTTAAAGACAGCGTGATGGAAATGGGCGCTGGCGTCCTCAAAGGCATGGAGCTAGCGATTAAAGGACTCGTCAATGGTGACCGCGAGCAGTGCTACGATGTCATCGACTTCGACGAAGTGACTGACGCGCAGGAAAAGAAAATCGATGAGCAAGGCATGTCCATCCTGCTGCGCTTTAATCCCGTCGCCTCGGATCTCCGCCAGGTCCTCTCCGCGATTAATATCTGCCGCAGTCTGGAGCGCATCGGCGACCACGCCGTGAACATCGCCAAGCGCTCGCGAAAGATCATCAAAGCTGGCCTCATTGAAGAGGTCAGATTGATCGACCCACTCTACCTGGAAACCGAGAAGATCGTCTCCGCTTCCCTGACTGCCTACTCTGATGTCGATGAGAAAGCCGGCCTCGCCGCTATCGAAATGGACCGGCAGGTGGACAAAATTCACAAGTCCCTGAGTAAAACCCTGAGTCACAAAATTGCTGATACTAATGAGGACACGGAGTCGCTCCTGAACGTCATTTTCATCGCCCGTAGTTTGGAGCGTATCGGCGACCTCGCTGCGAACATCGCTGAAGACGTCGTCTTCATCACCTCGGCAGAAGACATCCGCCACTCGTAGCCGCAGGCTCGCCCCCCTCCGGAGCCTGGACTTCAGTCCGACCTTCCGGCAAATCCTTGCCGCATGGCTTTAAAATTAGGCGCAGCAGCTGAAAGTCTTGATTATGCGCTGACCTACTCAGCAAATGACGCAAAAAAAGTTCGGAGAGGTGATCGACGCAGCCTTGTAAGGTCCTGTCTCGATGACCAAACACAATCGCCGTTCCTGTGGTGGTGCTTTCTGATGCTCAGTATCACCGACTGACAGAAACGCAGCACGAACGCCTCCAGTCCCTTCCGGAGGCCGCTGCGATTGGTATTTTCGAGATCGAAGTCAAGCAGAGCAGAGGACAAGCCTTGCTCGCGATATCAGGAGATGAGGGAAAGAGCGTCTACGAGGCCGGGCGCCTTGCCGAGGTTCTCGAGGGTGTGGCGGTAGTGCACTTCGAGTTCGTCGCCGCTCTTGCTGCTGAGCTCGGACCAGGCGAAGGCGTCGGGGATGGGGTTGTCGAATCCCAGCTCGGTCATCTCGTCGGCGAGCTTTAGGAAGAGCAGCTAGGTGATCTGCTCGATGTTGTCGCCGTAACCGCCCCCCGCGTTCTTGGGGACGTGGGCGTAGTTCCAGACTTTGGAGGCGATTGCGGAGGAATCGGAGCTACTCATCACGCAAAGGACCCTTGTCGGATCTGGTGAACCATTCTCCAAAGAACGTCAACTTCTCCACTCTTGATCAAAGAAAGTGGAGTTCTCTTATCAAAAGCCGTATTTGGCTTTTGAAGCCAGTCCTTGAGAGCCGCATTGTCTCCGGCCAATTCCTGTAGGGCCAGAATGAGCCTAGCTGATTCTGTAACTGGGCGGGAAAATTTAGCCGGTAGTCGCGTCTTTCCCTCGTAGGTTGCCAGAGTGCGTTCTGAGCAGTCTGCGATTTGGGCAAAAAGCGGACGAGAGATTCCTCGATCTTTACGCCAATTCTTTAGAGCCGAACCGCTCTTGATGACAAAAGCATTCTGAACGGGATCCTGGCGAACGGGTTTCGTCATCTTCTTCTTGGTTGCGCTCATTACCTAATTGATTATTAGCCTTGGCGCAGAGAATCCGCAAGGGAAACCTGCAATTTTGCAGGTTTTAACGAGGCCAATCAACTTCACTGAGGACCTTGAGGGATGAATGACGCTCCAGATTACCGGGAAACACAATGAGGTTGGCTCCATCTCGATCTGCCGAGCTCGGGGTGATGAAACCCTCTATGCCGGACTCGTGAAGCGCCCAACCCCAAGCTTGGGTAACCGCTTCGTTTCCTGCGTTATTTTCCTTTCTCCAATCCGTATCGAGGATTGATGATTCTGAGGTGCGCAAGCGCTGGCGGACTTTTCCATGCCTGAGGTCGATCACGTGGTCAAGCTTGGCCCTAGCGGTTACGAAGACCAAAGGCGCAGATTTTTCGTCAGGGAATCCGTAGTAGCGGGTTGAAGCCAAAGCTTCAGCAAGAGCTGTTTCCGGGAGAAGCGCGGTATAAGTCGCAATGTTCTTTCCTTTGGCCAGCCAGCGCCCGTCCGCATACAAGGGCCCCTTTCCGGCGAACATCTCAGAAACAGCACAGTACTTCGGCGCAACAAATCGAAACACCGTTTCATTGAAGGGCTCAGTCAAATCGTCGAGCTTGCCAGCTATTCGGTTGCCAAGTCCAGAGCGCTCAGGGTGATCATTCATAAAGAGAAGAATTGTTTTATAGAGTGCCTGGCTGAGCTTCCAGCTCGGTCATCGCGTCGGCGAGCTTGAGAATGGGAGCGAAGCGGACACAGGCAATCCCGGAGGGTTGGGCGAAGCCCGAAGACCGAAGGTCGGAGCCAAAGAGCAGGTAGGTGATCTGCTCGACGTAGTCGCCGTAACCGACCCCCGCGTTCTTGAGGACGCGGGCGTAGTTCCAGACTTTGGAGACGATGGATGCTGAGTCTTTGGTCATAAATTGGGCTAGTCTCTCAACTGTCTGAGTAAACTTAGCTCTGACAACTCCGCAGCACGGCCTCGCCGCGCAGCGGCTCTGTTCAACATGCTCTATGACCTCGATAACGACATCGGCGAAACAACCAACGTCTCAGCCTCGAATCCCTCTGTCGTCAGCGAGCTAATGAATCACATCAATTGGGCCCGCAACGACATCGGTGATGGAGTCACAATTGGCGTCAACGCTCGATAGGAAGTAATCTATTGAGATCAAGATTGGGATCGGGGTGACAGGCACCCAGAAAAATTGGCGCTCCGCGAGCTACGTATGACGGTTTGGACACATTATCATCGCCGCTTAGTCGGCAGGCCCTCCTTGAGATCGGAGTTCGCGAACGGCGACGCCTCGAGAGGCGGAGAGGTTAATTTGGGAGACGTCTTGGACGGCCCAGCCTCCGATGGCTGTGGGAACTGCGATTGAAACGTTAATAATATGAGGTTCTCTTCCAAAGCGTAAAATGCCTTACTCCACGGATGAGATGCGCACTTTTCCTACTGATTTTGTCAATTTTCCCCGTTCTGGGCTCTCCCCTGTTAGAGGCTAGGAGAATCGTTTTTCTG
>CALBVA010000075.1 GCA_937969125.1 uncultured Verrucomicrobiales bacterium
GTATGAAGATGGGGAGAGATTAAAGGAGCATGTGCTGCGGGGGGTGGAGTTTGTGACGGATCTGGATGCGGAGGGGGATGTCTTGGTGTTTCTGCCGGGGGAGCGGGAGATTCGCGAGTGCGCGGATATGATCGAGGGGCGCGGTTTTTTTAACACGGAGGCGGTGCCGGTTTTTGCGAGGTTGTCATTGGCGGAGCAGGAGCGGGTTTTTAAGCCGAGCGGGAGGCGTCGGGTCTTTCTGGCGACGAATGTGGCGGAGACTTCGCTGACGATTCCGGGGATTGTTTCGGTGGTGGATAGTGGGCAGGCGCGGGTGAGTCGCTTTAGCCCCCAGCGGCAGGTGCAGAGTCTGCAGATCGAGATGATTTCGCAGGCAAGTGCGCGGCAGCGGCGCGGGCGGTGTGGGCGGGTGCGAGAGGGTATCTGTGTGAAACTTTACGATGAGGAGACGCTGGAGGGTGCGGCGGAGTTCACTGATCCGGAGATTCGGCGGAGTGCGTTGAGCGGAGTGATCCTGCGGATGCTCTCGCTGAAGCTGGGAGATGTGCGCGAGTTCCCCTTCATCGATCCGCCGGGGACGCGGGCGGTGAGTGAAGGATGGGCGACCTTGGAAGAGGTGGGCGCGGTGGCGAAGAAGAATGAGGCGCGGCTGACGGAGACGGGTTGGCGATTGGCAAAGTTACCGCTGGATCCGCGATTGGGGCGGATGTTGATCGAGAGTGAGCGGCGGGGTGTTTTTAATGAGATCCTCATTATTGTCTCGGGGCTGTCGGCGATGGATGTGCGGGAGCGGCCGCAGGGGAAAGAGGAGAAGGCGGATGAGGTGCAGAAGGGCTTTCTGGATGAGAAGTCGGACTTCGGGGTGTTTTTGAATCTCTGGTATGGCGTGCAGGAGTTTCGAGAGGGTGGGAAGCTGAAGGCGAACCAGCTGCGCCGCTGGTGTGAGAAGCATTTCCTGAGTTATCGGCGCGTGCGCGAGTGGCTGGGGATTCATGCGGAGTTGAAGAGGTCATTCAAAAAAGAAGGAGCTGAGGCGGTGGAGCTAGAGGCTGGCGGGGGTGTTTATGCAGCGGTGCATAAATCGATCCTGGCAGGAATTCCTCGGCAGATCGGGGTGTGGGATAAGGAGAAACGGACTTATCACGGGGTCTCTAATAGACAGTTCGCAGTCTTTCCGGGGTCTGGACTTTTTAAGGCGAAGCGAGCACTGTGGGTCTTGGGATTTGAGTTGGTGGAAACTTCGCGGCTGTGGGCGCGGAAGGTGGCGGAGATTGATCCCAAATGGGTGGAGGAGGTGGTGCCGCATCTCTGCCGGAGTAAGTATCACTCGCCGTATTGGAATGAGCAGCAGGGGGCGGTCTATGGTACGGAGGATGTCGTACTTGGCGGGCTGAATGTGGTGGAGGGACGCCGGGTGTATTATGGAAAGGTGAATCCGAAGGCAGCCTTCGAGGTCTTCGTGCGGGAGGCGCTGGTCGAGGGGAAGATGCGCGGGAATAATGTGGTGACGCAGAATCTGGCGTGGGTGAAGGAGGAGATTTTCAAGGCGGAGAGGAAGCTGCGGCGGGTGGGGTATCTTTGGAATGAGGTGTCGGCATACGATTTCTTTTTTGAGCGGCTGCCGGCGACGGTGAATACGACGAAGGCCTTTTATGATCTCACCGCAGATCCGGAGGTGGCGGGGAAGTTGATGGTGCGCTTTGGTGATCTGATCTGGGAGGAGGGAATCGAGGATCGGGTGCGGCTTTTCCCGGATGCGGTGGAGCATGGTGGGCGAAAGTGGCCGGTAACTTATGTGAGCGATCTGGAGGCGGAGGATGACGGGCTGACCTTTGAGGTGGGTATTGATGAGTTGTCGAGGTTTCCGGATTATCTCCTGAGCTGGGGAGTGCCGGGGATTTTTGCGGATCGGGTGGAGTTGCTGATTCGGAGCCTGCCGAAGGATTGGCGGAGGGAGTGTCAGCCGGTGGCGGAGAAGGTGGAAGGGTTTTTGGAGGAGTGGGCGAATTGGGAACCGCAGGATTTTTTGGAGGAGGCTTTACTGGAATACCTGCGCGAGAAGGTGAGGCGGAATTCGCTGGATGGGCTGGAGCCGGATCGCTTGCCGGCAAATTTGCGGCCGAAGGTGCGGGTGCGGGACGAGGCCCGGCGGAGACGTCGGGGCAAAGGAAAGAGACGAAGGGACGGGGAGGTGCTGGCTTTCGGGGAAGACGTGCGGAAGATTAAGGAGCAATTAGCCGAGGTGCTGAGGTCGCGTCGGGAGGCGGCGGCGAACGAAGAGTGGGAAATGACAGGCGGTGAGGTGTGGAGCTTTGACGAAGTGCCTGAGGAGGCGGATGGGATTTTTCCGGCGCTGGTGGATGAAGGCGAGACGGTGGGTATGCGGGCCTTTTTGGATCGGGAGGAGGCTGAGGAGAGCCATCGGGCGGGAGTGGTGCGTTTGTTTCTGTTAGAACATCACGAGCATGGAATTTATGTGCGGAAGAATTTTCCATTGAAAATGGCGGGGTGGTTTATGCTTCCACTGCTGCCGGAGGGGACGCTTGAGGATCTTTTGCGGGTGAGTGCGGAAGGGGCGATGGGATCGCTGGCGCGAGATGAGGGGGCTTTTGAAGAGGCCTCGAAGCTGGGTCGTGGGGAGTGGTTTTCTTGTGCAGAGAAGATCAGCGAGGCGATGGAAGGGATGGCCGATGCGGATGGTCGGGTGCGCGAGTGGATGGACCGGAATCGGCAGGATCGACACCTCGGCGAGGTGGTGCGCCAGATGGAGGAGCAGCGGGAGTGGCTGCTGCGATCGGGCTTCGGCTGGAAGACCGGCTATGAGCGGATGAAGCGATATCAGCGGTATTTTTTCGGAATGGAGGAGCGCATTCACCGCCTGGAGACCCATCCGCTGCTTCGCGATGAGGAGAAACAGGATCAATTTCTCCCGCTCTGGGAAGAGTGGTTTAGGCTGTGGCATGAGAGACCGGAGGCGGTGCGTCTTTGGGAGATCGGATGGATGTTGGAAGAGTGGCGGCTGCACCTCTTCGCTCCCGGAGTGCCACATGTGGGGAAGGTGAGTGCGAAGCGGATTGAGAAGGCGCTCGAGGCCTAGCCCGCGGCAAAATGAGTGACTAATCGGTCATGGCGGGACCGTTCGTATAGAAATGAACCCTCGCCTGTTTCTTGCTTTTCTGCTGACTTTCCCGGTTTTGGCCGAACCATCAGCATTCGAGGAAGCTTACCAAATATTGGCTCCCGTGAAAGGTGTGGCAGGACCCGAGACTTCGCAGATTTCAGAGCTCGAAGGTCGTGTCATGACCGGATATCAAGGCTGGTTCCGCGCCCCTGGTGATGGCTCGGGGATGGGCTTTTACCACTACCAGAAGAAGGGGAAATTTCTCCCCGGATCCTGTACCATCGACCTTTGGCCGGATCTTTCGGAATTCACCCCCGGGGAAAAATTTCCCACCGAGTTTCGCTATGCTGACGGATCGGTGGCTCACGTCTTCAGCTCGCATCACCCGAAAACCGTGGATCGCCATTTCAAATGGATGAAGGACTACGAAATCGATGGAGCCTTCGTGCAGCGTTTCGCGGTTCACCTTAAAAATAGGGGCAACAAGTTCCAAAACCTACGCGCTGAGAACCAACGTCTGCTTTACTGTCGGGATGCCGCCATCGCACACAATCGTGCCTGGGTCGTGATGTATGACCTCTCGGGAACTGAGGCCGGGGACTTTCACCTGATCATCAAGGATTGGAAACTCCTCTGTGATCGCATGAAAATTGGCCGCGATTCGGGAGATTGTTCCTATCTCCATCTGAATGGGCAGCCATTGATCGCGATCTGGGGACTGGGTTTCAATGATGGCCGCAAATACACCTCGGGTGACGTCGAGAAGCTCGTCTCATTCTTTAAAAGCGACCCCGAATATGGAGGGCTCAGCGTTATGCTCGGAGTTCCCTATGGATGGAGAACTCGGACCCGTGACGCCGTGGATGAACCGGCACTCCACTCCACCATTAAGAAGGCTGATGTTGTCAGTCCCTGGTCAGTGGGCCGCTATCGTCGTGTCGACGAAGGCATGGTCGATCACCTCCGCAAAGATCTCGCCTGGTGCCGCGAACAGGGCCTGACCTACCTTCCGGTGATCTTCCCGGGCTTTAGCTGGCACAATCTCACCGGCCAAAAGCCTGCGTCTATCCCCCGGCGGAAGGGGGAATTCTACCGGGAGCAATTCGCCGCTTTTCAAAAGGCCGGGATCACTGCGGCCTACGCTGCCATGTTTGATGAGATCGACGAGGGAACCGCGATTTTCAAATGCCGGAATGACCCCCCGGTCGGAACGTCGAGCTTTCTCGGCTACGAGGGCCTTCCCAGTGACCACTACCTCCGCCTTACCAAAAAGGGGCGCTCTCTTCTTCGCAATGGTCAGAAAAGGGATTGATGATTGAGTTCCGAGCGAAATCCTCTGGTAAAGGAAACCGAGTGGCATTTTATGAGAAAAATCGGTAAATTTTGTCCAGATCAGCGATGAAGCGTCTGTTTTTCCCAGAAAGTTGCCTTTTTTTTGAGTTTTTTTTGAAATCCTTCATTTTGAATGGTGTTTTTTCTTTAATTGTCTTTCATGTAATGGATTGTGGGCAGACTCGCTCTTGAGGTCGCATGACTTTCAAATGAGGCTGATGTTTGCTGT
>CALBVA010000076.1 GCA_937969125.1 uncultured Verrucomicrobiales bacterium
ACGGCACCTTACAGTTTCTCGCCCTGGCGACCGCACTCTTCAGCCCCCGTCCACCTTCGCTTCTGGTTCTCAATGAACCTGAAAACAGTCTCAGTCCCTCGCTCATCCCGATATTGACCGAGCTCATCGCGCACGCGAACAGGTCATCCCAAATCCTGGTGATCACCCATTCCTCAGAACTTGCTACCAGCCTGTCAACCCATCTCGATGCCTCGAGTCACACGCTGGCACAGCAGGAAGGTGCCACCCGACTCATCGAAGACCTGGGCCCAAGACGAATCTGGAAATTCGATAGCTGAGACCACTGAGATCGAAGGTGCCAGATCACCTCCGGAAATGAATCCAGCCCCAGGTCATTCCAAGGAGGGCGAGGCACATTCCCATCAGAACGGTGAGAGAGATCCAGACGCGGCCCTTGAGCTGGCCGTGGGTATAGTCCTCGTGCTCGGTGGAGAAGGGCTGGAAGGTTTTTTCACGGAGCTCTTTGATCTTCTTCTCTTTCCCATCCTTCATCGCCTCCGCGATTTGCTCCTCAAGGTCATCGAAGTCATGTTCCATCCATTCGCCAGCTACGATGCCTTCGTAGGCCCAGCGTGAGGGCATGGCATTCATGATGATTTTCACACTATCGGAGGCACGGTCATAACGCACCATGAGGCCGCCGAGGATGATGAAGGGAATGAGAACCAAGGGTGTGAGGACGATGGCGGAGACCTCAGTCTTGGCGACGGCACTGACGGCGAGACCGAGAGCCACACCCACGATGGAACTCATCCAACAAATGGTGACAGCACTGAGGTATCCGACGGCGAGATCATCTAGCCACCAGAGAACGAGGGCCACCATGGTCATGACCTGCACCAGGGTAATGAGGCAATTGACGAGGAACTTGGAGAAGAGCATCGCGGGGATGCGGGCTCCGCCGCGGCGTTCACGCCGGAAGAGGACACGCTCGCTGACAAGTTCGCGGGCAGTATTGTTCGTGCCGAACCAGAGGGAGACGAAGACGAGAAGGAAGAGCGGGGTGTTGGGCGAAACACTTTGCAGGGTGAGAGCGAGAAAAAAGCCAATGATCGGCCCCTGTAGGATCTGGGTGGCCAATCCCTGCCAGTCCCGGGTGCGGCAGAGGCCATAGCGCTGACTGAACTGGAGGAGCTGGCTCTTCCAGGATGACGGCTTCCGACCGGGTGGGAGGGCTTCATTGTCATCATGCAGATCGGTGATGAGCTGGCTGCGCTGCACGACGAGCTTCCCGTGATCCGGAGATTGGCGGTAGCTATCGGCGAGGGCATTCATGTCCTGCTCCTCGAGGGTCTCCATGATGTCATCGGCTGATTGCACGGCTTCATTGCCGATGCGGTCGAAGTACTTAATCGAGCCCGGATTCGTCGCGCCGAAGTAAGCGAGGCGACCCTGCTTTAGGAAGGCCACTTTATCAAAGACGCTGTAAACCTTCATCGCGGGTTGGTGGATGGTCACGATGATGGCGATGCACATCTCGGTAGCGATCGTGCGGAGGGCCTCCACCACGATGCGGGTATCCCGGCTGGAGAGGCCGGAGGTGGGCTCATCAAGGAAGAGGACGAGCGGATCAGTGATCAACTCCATGGCGAGATTGACCCGCTTCCGCTGGCCGCCGGAGAGGGTTTTATTGGTCGGCGATCCGATGATGGTCTGCTGGAGCTTTCCTTCGAGGCCGAGCGAGTCGCAAACCGTCTGGATCTTTTGCCGGATTTGATTGGTGGCGACGCGGTCTGGCACGCGGTAGCGGGTGGAGTGGACAAGGCACTCGGTCACGGTGAGCTGGTCGTAGAGCAGGTCATCCTGCGGGACGTAGCCGACGTATGAGCTGAGGCTGTCATCACCGGCACGGATGGCCTTGCCATCATAGAGGACTTCGCCCCGGCTGGCGGGATTCACGCCGCTAAGGATATTGAGCAGGGTGGTCTTACCGCTGCCGGAAGGGCCCATCAATGCGACCAACTCTCCGGGGAGAACATTGAGGGAAATGTCCGCGAGGAGATCGAGTGGAGCGCCGGTCTGGCGGTCTTTCACGGAGAAGGTGAGGTCACGGCAGGCGATGGAAAATCCGCGCCGTTCACGGGCGAGAAGAATCTCCGGCCCCTCGAAGGTGACGACGACATTCTCTGCTCCGATGCTCAAGTCATCACCACTCTGCAAGACGACCACTCCTTTCTCCAGCGGTTGATCATTGAGCTTTGCTCCTTCGACGAGGGCGTGTGCGAGCCATCCCTGCTGGTGGTTGTAGTCCAGCTGGAGGTGGCGGCCGGCGACGCCAAGGATGGGGAGGACGAAGCCGGAATTCGGAGAACTGCCGACGATGATGGGTCCGCCTTGGAAACGAGCGACTTCACCGAGAGTGCTGGAGTGGCGAACCCGTCCCTGCGAACGGTGCCAGGCTTCGAAGTGTTTGATGAGGATGCTTCCCGGGACAGGGTTGTCCTTGGCAAAGAAGACCAAATCCATGGGCCGCACCGGGCAGGAGCGGACGTGAGCGTCCGGTGATCCCACGGCGGTACCATTTGCGCTGCCGAGGTCGGTGATGACAATCTCACCCCGCTCGCTCAGCGAGAGGGTGGCGTGTTTTCGTGAGACGAAATGATTGTTAATGAGGAGCTGGCAGGAGGGGTCCCGGCCAATGGTATATTCGTCGCGGATGGACATTGATTGAGGGAGGGGCAGTTACTCCGTTAGAGGAGGAACTTATAAACGAGGTAGGCGATGAGGCCGAAGTTCAGCGCGATGAGGAAGCCCTTGAGAAGGCCACCGTCATCGGTGGGAGGAGCGGGAGTCGTAGGAGCAGGAACATGAACCACGGGTGTCGGAGTCGGCTCATTCTTTTTCTCCGCTGCGGGTGCGGAAGATGAAGCGGCAGAACCTTGCACCAGGATGGCGGTGGTATTGTCAGCCTTCTCGCCAGCACGTTTTACGGCTGTGCGGGCGGCGTGATCGAGCATTTCGGAAGCGGTGGCGGACGAGGTGCGGATGAGGTCGATGATCTCCTGATCCGGGCAATGTTCCCACAGGCCGTCCGAGGCGACGAGGAATCCGGCGCACTCGTCTGGCTGGAAGGATTGGTATTCCAGGCCGAGGTATTCCTTGCTCGCGAGTGAGCGGGTGAGCTTATTGCGGTCCGGATGAGTGCGGAGGTCCACGTCTGTTTTTCCGCTGCGCTCGACAGCCATTTGAGCCACGGTGTCATCGCGGGAATGAGTCAATTTCCCATCAGTCCGGAGAGCAAAAACGCGGGTGTCCCCAATGGTTCCGAAGTGCAGTCCATCTCCAGTGAGGAAGAGAACGGCAAGGGTGGAGGAGGCCTTTTCCATGCCGTCTCCGCTGCGGAGTTCACGGACGAAAGCGTGCGCGACCTCGCCGAGTCGATCGAGAAAGGCGCGTGCCTCAACGGGTGCCTCCTTGAGCTCGGCAAGCTCCTTCTCAATGGCGGCAATGGTACCCTGTGAAGCTTCGCGTCCACCGCGTTGTCCTCCGACTCCGTCGGCGACAATGCACACAGTTCCGAGGTCGGATCGAAAGACGGCGTGAGCATCCTGCTGTTCGTCACGGCCGCCGATGAGGGAGACTTCACTGGTGGACCAAGGCCCGGTCGCAGTTTTTTGAGGATTCATTTAATGGACTTAATCGAGCTGATGAGGGGGGCACCGGAGCCGAAGGAGACCTGCATCTGAATTTTCACTTGGAGGCTTCGAGCCTCTCCATTTCGGTCCTCGGTTCTGACCGATTGATTGCAGATGACGGTCACGATCTCGGAGCCGAGTTCGCTGGCGTGGATATTACTGACCTGGGACTGTCTAAAGGGATAGCGGGCGGCATATTTCAGAAGATCCTTTTTGATATCGGCGTGCGTCGCGGATTTCAGCCGGTAGTAGGGGCTCACCCGGGAGCGGAGGTAGCCAAGCTGGCGGGTGATCGAGTGTCCGGTGTTACTATCGCCAGCATTGAAGTAGCTTCCCACGAAGGTTTCGAGGGCCTTTACCTGGCCATCACGGTCGTAGATTTTCTGGTCAGTTCCGATGGTCTCGCTGCTGATTTTGACAATGCGGGCCTCTCCACCGTTGACCCGGATCCTCAGCCTTCCAAGGCGCTTCCCGACACGGCGGGAGCAGGAGGAAGACATCCGAAGATTAAAGTCTGTCTCGATGTCAAAAGTGTTTGGCTGCGGAACCGAGACCACCCGCATGCCGGTGACTTCAAAATTCCGGGAGGTCCAGGTGGTGCAAAACTTTTGATGATCGCTCCGGATGGTGGCGTGTCCCTGATGGGTGGTGCCGAAGAATTCCACCGGGCTGCCGAGAAGGCCGATCTGCTTCAGGTTTGGATGATCGTCGCTTCCCCATTCATAATAATTCTTGGCGCAAGCGAGGGCTTTCTCGCGGCCGCTCATGGTCTGTGCTGCTGCTTCCTCTCGTCGCCTTTTCTCCTCAGCAAGCTCGTCGTCTCTTCGTTTCTGTTCCTGTTCCATTCGGGCAAGACGATCAGCCTCCTTTTGTAAGCGGTCTCTCTCCCGTTCATTGGCGAGCCTGGCGAGTTCCGCTTCGCGCTTGGTCATAGCGTCGGCCTGTTCCTTCAGCTTCTGGGCCTGTCTTTCATTCTCCGCCTTAAGCCGATTGAGTTCGTCCATCTCAACACGTCTCTTTCGGTCGTCCTCCTCCCGCTTTTTTTTCAGGTCATCATTGGCATTTGAGGACTCGTTTTTGCTGATGGTAGTCTGCTGCTTCCCGCCGGCATCATCGGCGGGCTGATTCAGAAAATGGAAGGCGACTCCACCTCCGATCAGCAAAATGGAGAGCAGAGCCAGAATCACTGGGGCCTTGCTTTTCTTTCTCCGGGCACCGGTGGTCTCAGGAAAGCCGGTGGGATGGGGTGAGTTGGGTGGCATGGGCCTCACTGGCCGGACAGGCGGGGGAGGCTGAGTGCCGCGGTTCGCGGTGGGGAGGACTGATCGTGAACTCCAGTCGATCATTCCCTGCCAATTATCGACCGATTGGGGGCGGTCATTTTCTCTGAGATTCAGGCCGGTCTCGATAGCGGCGGCGAAGCTTTTATCCAGCTCGGGTCTCCGATTCTTTAGCGGGATGAGGGGGTCCGGCTTACCGTGGCGTTGGTAGTCACTACGGGTGTTCGCGTTGGCGGGGATCTCACCGGTGAGGCAGTAATAGAGAGTGGCGGCAAAGCTGTAGATGTCGGTCCATGGTCCCTGGAAGCTGGCATCGGTGGAGTATTGCTCCAGCGGGGCGAAGCCTTCGCTGACGAGGGTGGTCACTTCACGTGGGGTGGAGCGAGCGATCTGGCGGGCCGAGCCGAAGTCAATGAGGACCGGATTAAATTCACCGGGGCTGACGATGATGTTCGCCGGTTTAATATCACGGTGGTAGATGGATCCGCGATGGAGGATTTTCAGGGCACCGGTGACTTTGAGAAAGAGCTGGCGGGCGTCCTCGGGACTGAGCGGGCCACCTTCTCTGATGAGACGATTGAGCGGGGTACCTTCGACATAGCTCATCACCATGTAGGCAGTACCATTCATCTCGAAGTAATCATAGACGCGGACAATGGCCGGGGTATCGAAGGCGGCCAGGGTCTTGGCCTCTTTCAGGAAGGCATTGATGGCCCAGCGGTAGTCATCCTGATGGGAGGCGGAGATGGGGCCGACGGTCTGGTCCGACATGCGCGCGGCGAAGTCAGAGGGGAGGTGCTCCTTGAGAGCGACAAGCCGCCCGAGCCGCTCATCCCGCGCGAGGTAGGTGATGCCAAATCCACCCACCCCAAGCACGCTTTGGATGGCGTAGTTCCGTACTTTTGCCCCGGCCTTAAGGGCTCCGGGTGGCCATTGTTGTGACATGGGTTTGAGGGATGGATTGGAGGATGGGCACTGGGGAGGCGCTAGAGCGACTCCAGAGCGGCGAGCTGACGATTCAGTGAGATGAGTTCGCTGTTAGCTGCTTTCTTGGCTTTGGGGGTCTTGGCTTTCACGACGCGCTTGCGGGCGACGGTGATCTTTCGACGGAGGCTGGCGCGCTGGGATTGCAGGCTGCTACGGCGGGATTTCAGACGGTCGCCTTCTTCATTGATGCCGCGAAGTTCTCCGCTGAGGGCATCTTGGCGGGCGACTGCTTTCTTCTCACTCCAGTTCCAGTAGCCGCCTTGGTTCGGGTCGCCAGTGGTCTCACAGCTAGTCAGGGCAGCGGCAAGCGGGAGGAGCATGATGATCTTTTTCATGGTGTGGTTTTTTTGAAATAGGTGGGGTTGATGAGGATGATTAGCTGGCCTTTGAGAGACCGGAGATATTGTCCAAATCCTTCCGTCGCTGTTCGAGACGTGAGATGTGGGC
>CALBVA010000077.1 GCA_937969125.1 uncultured Verrucomicrobiales bacterium
TATGTTTATGAACATGAAAAATGGGAGCATCTTCGAACCTGAGCAGGCAATTATTGAAGCGAGGCGAGAATTTGGAGAGCATGGTGGTGTAGCCCCATCAATCGAAAGATCATCGATCTTTTACCGTCATGGAGCCGGGTGCGATGCCTGAAATTTTCGAAAGGAAGTTTGGTCCAGATCGTGGAGGATGCTATCTTTATGGTCGGCATTTCCCATAGAGTGTCGAGAACCCTTGGTTTTACTTCGCAACACGCACCGGAGGCTAAATTCTATTGCCCCCTTTGCTGGCGTCTTCTGACTCGAGCATCTGGGTTCGCTAAAACCCGAACTGGTCAGGGCTGACTTATTTCCTATGATCGAGCCCATGGACGCCGTTCTCAAGAAATTGATGGAGGGAGCCTCGGATGCAGGCTCTCTGGCTCGGTCGATGGCGAAGTCCGGGATAAAATCGGTCAATGAAGTTTTCCGCGGCACAAAAATCTTCGGGGCGCTTTCCTCGTCAGCCGACGCAGAGGTGGACCATGATGAGACCCACTACCTTCTCATTCCTCTTTTGGGCGATGAGAGAAAATATGCCATCTATACCAAGCGGATCCTGCCGCCAGATGTAGGAACGAGCAACTCACTCCCCAAGGCCCGGATTTTTCATGTCCCGGATCCGGCTGCCAAAAAACTGCTGGAGCAGGAACTGGTAGCGGAAATCGTGAAGGACCAAGACGGCGATGCAGCAAGCTCATCTGATCTGGCTGACACCCTCGAGAAAATGGCTGATCAAATCGACCGGGAGACCAATAAGATCAGCGGCGGCCTCTTCCTGATCGGCGGTACGGTAGCGGTCATGAATCCCTTGCTGGGAGTAGGCATTGCGGCGAAGGGGCTCTTTCCCTCAATTAGCGCTAAGGCCTCAAAAACCGGAGCTGAATACGTCGGGAACAAGCTTCGCGATTGGAAAAAGTCGTCGGTGGTTTCCAAGCTCCGCAAGGAGGCATCGAAGGAGGTCCAAAAACTGAAACCTCAGATTTATGCGAATCCGATCATTCGCGGTCTCGAAGCCATCTCGACGACTCCGGAAACGGACTTCGATCCCGCCCTCGACCAAAGCACCTGGGCTGATCAGTTCGCGACAGCCCGCCACTATGCCGTGACTCTGGAGGCCGTTCAGGAAATCTATCGAGATGAGCGGAGCCAGCTTGATCTGAGTGCTTATCAAGAAGTCCATCTCAGATGGATTGAGGCACTCATTGGACAAGTGTAACGAGGAAGGGCAATTCGTGGTTACGTTATAACCGGCACAAATTGCTTAATCCAACCACGCTGATGTCCGCTTTACCAGCGGAGTGGTTCTTTTAATACACTCATCCGCGCGATTCTGGTGTCATTTGGAAAAGTGACGCCGGAAGCTCTCGCCGTCCTGACCGACGCCCTGGATCTCGTCATCAATGAGCGCAGCCTGCCCCTTCAGACCGCTGGCCTGAAGCTTCGACCGGAGGTCGAGGAGCTTGGTGATATAAGTCTGACGGAGGTTTTCCAGATCCGCCTTAAACTGTGCATCGAAGCGGGTCTGTCGAAGCAGGGCTTTCTGGTGATACTCACTTAGCTTTTGCGGGAAGTTGGCGATCGGAAGATTGTTTTCGATGCGTCCGCTTTCCGGGAGACTATTAGCCAGTTCTTCACCGACATCAGGGAAGTTATCCTGGACTGATTTCGACTGGGTGCGAAACCACGACCTGTAGTCCCAGATAAGGGTCTTCTGGTTACCGAGCAGGCGTTTTTTGTGCTCGGCCAATTGTTTGACAACGAGCTGGCGACCGATGCTGCGAAGTTTCACAAGTTCGCCACGGGTGACTTTGGCATCGCCGACCACGGGTTTAGCAAGGGAGGCGTCATTACTCCACTCGATCAGGAAGCCAGTGGTATTTCCTTCCGAAGGATCGCTGTCATCCCAACCGGAGGAAGCATTCGACTTGCTAAATCGCAAGGCTGTCGCGGAGTTTCCGCCATCGGGTGAATTGGTCCGCCACCAGGCTTTCGCCCACGGCTCTCCGGTGGTCCATCCCCAGGATTCGTCGGTGCGCCGGCCACCGAGCCAGGCTGCACCGCCTTCGGAGAGGCAGGAGGCGAGATATTTGTTAATGAAGGTCGCCTCAAAATTATGGGAAACCACGGCGAGATGACCACCACCGGAAATAGCCAGGAGATCAGCCTCGTCCCATGAGACGTCCCTTTTCACGAAGAGGAAGACGCGATTATCCTGCACCACGGAGGTGGGGGGCCAGGCCGGGCTAGGGGTGCTCAGGGTGGGAGCCAGGCGACTCAGCTGCGCGGCGAGTGAGCCGGGATTCGTGCCATCCTTCGACCACTGAATGACGAAGGGGTTCTTCTCCCCGTTCGGGCGAGCCTTGATCAGGCCGTTTTTCGTGAGGGCGGCACAGGAGCCCAGAATGGTGTCCGGGCTGCGGAAGGTCCAGGTGGCACCGGTGATCCAGCCGAAGGTATTACGACCGCGTGCACCGCCTCCGAGCCAGGCGCGGTTAACGCCATCCTTTCGCAAGCGCTCGGCAATCACATCAACATCTGGTGCCGTGATGGGCGTGGCAAGGTGACCGCCAAGGCCCTCGGCATAATCCGCAGCGGCAGCCCAGGTCATGGGCTCATCAACCACAAAGAGGAAGTGAGTGGAGCGATCAATGGTTCCCTTAGGAAATCGATGACGCACGCCGCCACGAAGGGCTGTGCGGCTTTCTTCCAGTTGCTCGGTAGCAGTTTTGGGTGTGTCCGACTCCCCCTCATTTCGAAGATGCGCCGTGCTCTGGGCAACAGCGCGGTCCCGTTCCTGATCCAACTCTCGCTTCTTCTTCCGGGCGAGGTCGCGTTCACGCTCTTCTTCTAAAAAGAGAACACGGCGTTCCTCGTCTTCCCGCTGCTTTTCGATCTGTTCAGCTTTCTCCTTTTCCCGCATGCGTTCTTCCTTCTTCTGAAGGAGTCCCCAAGCGAAGAGCACCACAGGAACAAGGACTGCGATGATCATGAGATTCCGGATGATGGGCCAATTACTGCTGGGTGCCAACGTCACGACCGAGGGTGCCGGAACGGGATTCGCAGGTGCGTCATCGGACTCACCACCAGCGGCGGTCGAGAGTTCCGCCGGAACGGGGCGCAGCCCTACTTTAGCGGTTCCAGCCTGCGAACCTTGCCCCTTATGGGTCGGCTGGCGGCCGGTGGAGAGTTTCAATCGTCCTTCTTGTGGCGCGGTGCGCTGCAGTTTCCCATCGCTGGACTGACGGCGCAGGGTGGTCGCGGCGGTCTTCTTGTCCATGCCGGTGCGAATGGCGCGGCGGTTATCCTTGCCCAGATTGGGGAGCAATTCCTCCAGCTCGGTGGCGAGGGCAGCGGCAGACTGGTAGCGCATCGCCGGATTCCGGCGGGTAGCGCGGCGGAAAACGGCATCGAGCCGTGGGTCACACTTAGTGATGGTGGAGGGCGGGCGCGGCGGAGTCTCAGGGAGACGACCGGTAAGCAGCTCGTAAAGAATCACGCCGACGGCATAAATGTCAGAGGCGACACCCAGCGAGCAATCCCCATCCTCGGCGAGAATCTCAGGCGCGGCATAGCCGGGTGTGCCGAAGATCATGCCACCTTCGGCATCACCTTCCGAGGCGAGGCCAAAGTCACCAATCTTCGGCTTGGCGTCCGGGTCCAGGAGGATATTAGCCGGCTTGATGTCGCGGTGGATGATTCCAGCATCATGAGCATGGGCGAGGCCCCGGCAAATGCCTATGATGAGCTCGCAGACCGTGGTCTGATCGATGGCCTTTTGGTAGCAGGAGTAATAGAGCGACTTCCCAGGAACCAGCTCCATCACGATGTAGGGCATCCCATCGGTCTGACCAAAATCATAGATGCCGATGAGATTGGGATGATTCAATCGCGCCATGGCCTTAGCCTCGGCCTCGAACTGTTCACGGAAGGTCTGATCGTTTAGCTCACTGGGGAGAAGCTTGATGGCGACCGGACGGTCCAGAGAATTCTGTGTCGCCCGGTAGACCGCACCCATACCACCGGTGGCGATGAGATCGGTGACTTCATATCCGTCCAGCAACGCACTGAGTTCAGCAGGTTCCGGCGGGTCAAAGTGAATGGAGTCGCTCATTGATATTTAGAAAATCGAGGGGTGTAGATGGAGAATGACTAAATCAACCTAGAGCGGCAATACTTGAATTTTGATCGGTGGACCGACAGGCTGCGGATCGGATTTCTCTAATATGGACGAGCAATTAATTTACGCGACCCTCGGTAAAGAGGGATTTACGGAGCTAACGGCAGCATTCTACCGGCGAATGCGGGAGGATGATCTCATTGGCCCGATGTATCCTGACAACGACTGGGCAGGCGCAGAGGAGAGGCTCCGGGACTTTCTCTTATTCCGTTTCGGCGCGGATACGACCTATCTGGAAAAGCGCGGACACCCACGGCTCCGGGCACGCCATATGCCCTTTCAAATCGGTGAAGCCGAGGCGCAGCGCTGGGTGGAAATCATGAACACCGCCGCCGAGGAGGTGGTGGCGGACCCCGGGATCAGGGCGGAGCTCCTGCAGTTCTTCACGCAGGTTGCTGATTTTTTAAAGAATCAGGAGGGGTGAGCTTTATTTTTAGGATCGGCGAATTAACCTCCTCCGCATGTCGGTGGTGGAATACAAATTACTCGGGAACATCTTCCTGATCACGGCGGTCGCCTTTTTCGGTCTGGCGCTGCCGGGCTACGCCATCGCGAGGCGAATGTGGCCGGAAAGCGACTGGAATCGCGGGGGAAGTGTGAGCACCTCGGTGATTCACTGGATCGATCTCATCATCGCGGGAGGATTAGTGGGCTTATTTTATATAGCCTACCAAGGGATACCGGCGGCCTACGAGAGTGGAGAGATGAGCAATATTAATACCGCCAAGGTCTGGTCCAGCGCGCTCGGGAACCTCGTCTTTGCCATGCTCGTTCCTCTTGCGATGGCGTGGCGGGTGAACTTGAAGGAGTTCTTCGGACTGCGCTGGTTGGATTGGAAGGCGGTCTTCTGGATCGCTCCTCTCTTCGTTTTGGCCTTCATCGCACTGACGGTGATCATACAATTCACCGGCTGGACTGACTGGGTCTCGCGGAACTTCGGCGGAGGTGAGCAGGCGCTGGTGAAGTCGATCAAGGCAACCGGGGACGTCTCCCTGCTGGTTGCGCTCACCTTTTCTGCCGTGGTGGTGGCACCCATCGCCGAGGAAATCATTTTCCGCGGATATCTCTATCCGATCGTGAAGC
The DNA here is from genome assembly GCA_937969125.1 of uncultured Verrucomicrobiales bacterium. Lineage (GTDB taxonomy): Bacteria > Verrucomicrobiota > Verrucomicrobiia > Verrucomicrobiales > Akkermansiaceae > SW10. The sequence continues at coordinate 5,300 of CALBVA010000077.1, forward strand.
AATTCTCCGACCGTTGGTTCGCGGCCCTATTCACCGGATTGCTTTTTGGGGTCATTCACTTTAATCTCCTTTCCCTCCCCACCCTAGCCCTGATGGGTATCACCCTGGTGGTAGTTTATGAGATGACCGGCTCACTCTGGTCGGTCATCGCCTGTCACGCAGCATTCAATGGCTTTCAGATGGCCCTGATGTTCGCCCAGCGAATGTCCGGCCAGCCAATTTCCCCATGAACAACACACGCACACGAATAACACACGAACCGACCGTCAGCGATCTCGGAGAAGACGGCCTCATTGAACATCTCTGCACCAAGCTCACCCTCCCGGACGATGTTCTGGTGGGGCCGGGTGACGACTGCGCGGTGGTCTGCCGAGGTGGGGAGGAATTGACCCTTCTTAAGACCGATGCCGTGGTGGAAGGCATCCACTACCTCGCGATCGAAAAACTCATGCGGGTCGGCTGGAAAGCGGTAGCCCGCGTGATGAGTGACTTTGCTGCGATGGGCGGGAGACCCTCGGAGTTTCTCATCACCATCGCTCTACCAAAGGACACTCCGGTGGCGAGGGTAGCGCGGCTCTATCAAGGGATGCAGCACTGCCTGGACACGCACGGCGGAGCGATCGTAGGCGGCGAGACGACCTCGCTGCCGGACGGGAGCCCGATGATGATTTCCGTGGCCGGGCGCGGGCAGGTCTCCCGTGAGCATCTGGTCACCCGCGCTGGCGGGAAAGCCGGAGACGGAATCTATGTCACCGGTCGCCTGGGCGGTTCACACATGGGAAAACATCTCGACTTTACTCCGCGACTAGAGGAAGCGGCCTGGCTGGTGCAAAACTACAAACCAAACGCAATGATGGATCTCTCCGACGGAATTATCAAGGACCTCCCACGTCTAGCACGGATGAGCGAATGCGGATTTGAATTGAAGGAGGAACAGATCATCCGCACGCCGGGGGTCACCATTGAGAGTGCCCTGAACTACGGTGAGGATTACGAGCTACTCTTCACCCGTGGTGACGATGACGGGATGATGGAGGCCTGGAGCACGAAGTTTCCTGAACTTCCCCTGACCCGTGTGGGCTCCCTGGTGGAGGGTTCCGGAGATTCACTGGATGGCGGCTGGGATCACTTCCGGCAACCGTAGCACTCACTCCAGCGGTTTCAGAAGATCCTGCAAGGCCTCTGCGTCCGGGGTGGTCTTAGTGGCGGCTGAAAGAAGTGAATCGGCGAGGTACGACTTCTTTTGCTGAAGCTGGTGAATACGGTCCTCTACCGTGCCGGTGCAGATGAGCTTGTGAACAAAGACCGGCTTATCCTGACCGATACGATAGGCCCGGTCGGTGGCCTGATTTTCAGCAGCGGGATTCCACCACGGATCGAAGTGCACCACGCTGTCTGCCGCAGTAAGATTCAGGCCAGTTCCCCCGGCCTTCAGACTAATGAGGAAGATGGGAATCTCTTCGCTCTGGAATCGTTCGACCAATTCGCCCCGATTCTTTGAGGCTCCGGTTAGCTTTAAATACGATATATTTCGTATTTTTAGTTCATTCTCAATGAGCTCCAACATCGAGGTGAACTGGGAGAAGAGGAGGACGCGGCGGCCTTCGGCGAAGAGGGTCTCCAGCAGCTCGAAGAGGTAGTCCAACTTTGCGGAGCGGTCAGCCTTCTTCGACTGGGAGGTCTGGAGCTTCAGGAGTGAGGGATGACAGCAGATTTGGCGGAGCTTTAGGAGCGCATCAAGAATGGCGAATTGTGATTGCTCCAGGCCTTTGGCAGCGATGGCCTCGCGCACCTGCTTGTCCATGGTGGCGCGGACCGTTTCGTAGAGATCGCGCTGGGCGGAGGTGAGTTCGACGGGGTGGACGAGAATGGTTTTGGGAGGGAGTTCGGGCGCAACCTGATCCTTTGTGCGACGAAGAATCAGCGGACCAAGGCGGGCACGAAGGGCATCACGGCGCTCTTCATCCTCATCTTTCTCGATAGGGTTTTGGTAGTTCTTGCGAAATTTATCGAGTGAGCCCAGTAGGCCCGGGATGAGAAAACGAAAGAGCGACCACAGCTCACCGAGGTTATTCTCCACGGGGGTGCCGGAGAGGCAGAGGCGCTGGCGCGCATTGAGCTGGCAGGCGGCCTGGCTGACCTTCGCGGAGGGATTTTTGATGTGCTGGGCTTCGTCGAGGACAGCCAGCTGGAATTCGTGCTTCTTCAGCTCATCAATATCACGCTGCAGGAGGGCGAAGGAGGTGAGCACAATATCGGCATGTCTGATGTGGGAGAAGAGCTTCTTCCGCTGCGGCCCATGGAGAATGATGGCCTTCAGCGAAGGGGTAAATTTTTTGGCTTCGGCAAACCAATTCGGCACCACCGAGGTGGGCGCGACGACCAGAACTGGGGCGGGATTGTCCCCACTCTTCAAATACAGAATGTGAGCGAGAGTCTGCAGGGTTTTCCCGAGACCCATGTCATCGGCGAGGATGCCGTTGAGTTCATGATCGGCGAGGAAGCGCATCCACTCGGCGCCGGTTTTCTGATACTCGCGCAGCTCGGCAAGGAGGCCCTCGGGCGGCGTGTATTTTCCGAGTGAGGTTTGTTTTTTGACCAGCCGCTCGCGCAGTTTTTTCAGTCCCGGCGGAGGATCAATGGGCAGCACCCCATCATCAACAAGGGTCGCAGCATCAAGGGGGTGCATTGACGGCGCACGGGGATTCGTGAGAGCGGCGAGATGGTGCAGGATGGAGCGAAGACGACCCGCCGGAACCTGCAACGCACCACCACCATTCTTGTCCGGCAGGTAGATGAGGTGGGGTTCGTCATCCGCCAGCTCCGACAGCTGCGCGATAGTATCGCTATCCAGAAGACCGGTCAGGATGGGAAGAAGATCCAGCCGCTCACCATCCAGATCAATTCCCACCGAGAGGGTAAACCAGCCGCCGGGCGCCGGCTCCAAGGTCGCTCGTATTTCCTCATCAGTGAGCTCGTGCACCTCGTGGCCAAAGTCATCCGCAATGCTGACCTCCCAACCCCGCTCGCGCAGCATACGGGCGGCCTTTGCCCGAAACCACGGCCAATACATTGTGGGTGTGGAGAGGTGGGGATCGGGAAACCAGCAGCCTTCCACAGAAGCTCCGCTGGATTGTTTTTTCGCAAGTGAAAGCAGAAAACGATAGGTCGGATTGGTGGCGAGATTGGTCAGCCCGAGCTTGGTGAGTTGCTCGATGGCACGGAATTCGGTGGCCTTGTCTCGCACCATTCCGGAGCTCTCACCGGTCTTGATAAGAGGGAAAGAATGAGGTCCGTATTTCACGACCGGGCGGGCCACCAACCATGTGTCCCGTTGACTCGTTTTCAGAGCCTGAAGGAGAAGCTGCACGATGCGAGTTCCGGCCGGTTCCTCCGCGACTTCGATGTGGAAAGTGGGTTCGTAATTGTGTGCTTCCGGTTCAATTTCCTCCACCGCCGTGTCCGCTGCGATTGCCGGAACAGGTGACTTTGACCCACCACCACGGAGGAGGCGGGCGAAGGTATTCGGCCTCGCTGCGCGCAAAAGAGCGGCTCCGGCGTGGCTGCAGTAGGATCCAAAATTACAGGTACAGGATGAATCAAAGCCCCAACGGTTCTCCGACTCCGGCCAGAAATTCACCTCCGTATCGTGACCATCGACACGCGCGGTGAGAAGGAAACCATCATCCAGTTCCTCCAAATCGAGCGCGGTCAGAAAGCGTGGGGAGGAGAATTTTTTTCCCTGGGCGAGGATGTATTCATCGAAGCGGTGATACCAATCCTGATCATCGAAGAAGGTCTTTAAGTCACCGGCCACAGGCTGAGATTAGAGAGGAGGAGTTCAGGGTCGAGGGAGGAATGCCAACGGCGGCTAATCCAGAAATTTCCCGGGATTCAGAGTGCCCTGTGGATCAAGCGCGGACTTGATCAACTGATGAACCGAGAAGCCAACCTCACCTAGAGCATCGCGAATCCAGCGCTTCTTCGCGAGACCCACCCCGTGCTCGCCGGTGATCTTCCCGCCGTTCTCGAGAACCCAGGTGAAGAGGACATCGAGCGCGGCATCCGCCCTCTCACGGATGACTGGATCGGAGTAATCTGCCACCATGAGATTGGTGTGAATGTTCCCATCTCCGGCATGACCGAAGCAGGCTACCGGGATGCCGGTGCGCTCTTCCAATCCCGCCGCAAAGGTGGCGAGTTCGACGAGCTTCGAGCGGGGAACCACAATGTCCTCATTCAACTTCGTGAGCCCGGTCGCGCGGAGCGAGTAGGAAAAATCCCGGCGTAACTGCCAGACTTTTTCGCACGCCTCGGCATCGTGATGGACCTCGGTCGAAACCGCCCCGACCCGATCCAGAAGCTCCTGAAGCTCCTCCAACTCACTGGAGACCGCCCGCGACCGGCCATCGATCTCCACAATAAGGTGCGCATTGCCATCAGGCAGGGAATCGGCACCGAGGTAATCGCGCGCGGCTTTCAGCGTGAACGAATCGGTGATCTCCAGCGCCGAGGGAAGATGGCCCTTATTGAGAATCTCCTGCACCGCCCCGGCCGCATCGGTGAATTCAGGGAAAGTCGCGGTGAGCATCGCTCGATGCTGCGGATGCGGGATGATGCGGAGAGTGGCCTTAGTGATGACTCCCAGCATGCCCTCGCTTCCTACGAAGAGATGGAGGAGGTCAAAGCCCGTCTTATTCTTATGACAACGCCCCCCCACTTCCAGGACACGCCCGTCGGCCAGAACGACCTCCAGACCGAGGACATAGTTCTTCGTAACGCCATATTTTAAACAACGCGGACCGCCGGCATTCGTAGCGAGATTTCCCCCAATCGAACACTCCTTCAGCGAAGCTGGATCCGGAGGATAATACCACCCGACTTCCTTCGCCGCATCCTGCAAGACTCCCGTGATGACGCCCGGCTCGGTGACCACCACCCCGTCCTCGGATGAGACTTCGAGGATCTCATTCATCCGCGCCACCGAGAGGGCAATGCCCCCCTTCACCGGCACACACCCGCCAACGTATCCCACACCCGCGCCTCGCGTCGTGACCGGGATCCCTCGTTCGTGGGAAAACTTCATCACCGCCACCACATCCTCCCGTGACTCCGCAAAGACCACCACCTCCGGTGGGTGCGAAAAATCCCAACGGTCAATACTATGCTCGCCGATCACCCCGGCAGTCGCACTCACCTGATTCGGACCCAGCAAATTCGTCAGCTCATCAATCACTCTGCTATCTCGCCCATGGAGCGCGGAAGTTCAAGCCCGCCCGCATCCTGC
>CALBVA010000078.1 GCA_937969125.1 uncultured Verrucomicrobiales bacterium
CCATCGTCCGGTTGATACTCGGGGTATTTTTCGGAGGAGGTGGGATCGAGAACAAACTCGACGTTACAGCGCTCGGCAATCTCCAGGGTGGCGTCGCAGGCATCCGGGTAATCGGCGAAGAGCTGACGCATTTCCTCGGCGGTTTTGAAGTAGACCTCGGGGCTGTAGCGTTTGCGATTTTCATCGATGATGAGGCGGCTGGCCCCGATGCAAATCATGACATCATGCGCCTCATGGTCTGAGGCCTCAAGGAAGTGGACGTCATTGGCCGCTACCAATCGCAGATCGAACTCGGCGGCGAAGCGGACGAGGGTTTCTCGAATCTTGACCTGTTGCTCGGCGTCGTGGTTGTGGATTTCGAGGAAGAAGTTCTCCTTACCGTAAATATCGAGAAGCTCGACGAGGCACTCCTTGGCGCGGTCCTCCTGATCTTGCAGGATGAATTCGTTAATGGGGCCGTTTTGACAGCCGGAAAGGCAAATGATGCCCTCGGAATGTTCGCGAAGGATCTCGCGATCGACGCGTTGCTCACCGAGGTAATCTCCTTCGAGGTGACCTTTCGAGACGAGTTTTTGGAGATTCACCCAGCCGACGTTATTCTCGGCAAGCAAGGTAAGATGAGTGGACCTAGCACGGCCCACGACGTCCTTCATCTCGCTCATGCGACCCGGGGCGAGGTAGATCTCGCAGCCCATGATAGGCTTCACACCCGCCGCTTCGCAGGCTTTGTAAAAGCTGATCGCGCCGTAGAGATTTCCATGGTCGGTCATTGCCACCGCAGGCATTCCAAGCGCGGCAGCCTTTTCCGCGACCGCCTTTGTGCGGCAGGATCCATCCAGCGTGGAATACTCGGTATGCAGGTGCAGGTGGACGAAGGAGTCGGACATCGCGGTGAATGTGCACGGTGAGGCCGCGACTTTGAACCCCGAACTGTGGCGGTGAGGTGTTTGTGAATAATTACTGCTATTCGCGAACGACGTGAAAGGTCGAGCCGCTTTCCGGAGCCTGGATTTGCTTTAGGGAGCGGGTCTTTTTTTGGGAGAGGGCCAGCTTGTGCCGTTCCGCAGCCTCTTTGGTGAATTGCTTGGAGCCCATTGCAATTCCCGAGGTAAAGAAACGGGTGCGCTCGCGAAGGAGGGCAGCATTGACCACCCCATCCTCACGCCGTACGGCCTGACGCTGGGCCGATGATACGCCTTTTCGTAGCTCTTTGTGACCGTCATCCGGGACCATTCCTTGATCGAAGAGGAATAGCCGGTATCGCTCAGTCACGCGATCAGCTGAGGAATTTTTCGGCAGACCCAGACAGGACGAAAGGCCCGCCTGAGCAAGCTTACTCCCACCGACGGCCTCGCTGTAGCCCGTGAATTCATAAAGTGCCGGATCATCGACCAAACCAGCACGCACAGGGTTGAGGTCGATGTATGCGGCCATTGTTCGGAGCGCTACTGGACCGTCCACCAGCACGCTTTTGTAACGATCCATCCACAGCGTCCCCCGGCGGTCGTGGTGTCGATTGAACCACTTTCCAAAACGCTCCTTCAGTTCCTTCATAAAGGAACTGACGTCACACAAGCGATTCCGAAATCTCCCCAGCACTTGGTCCAGAGCCTCCGTATTTCCTTGCTTACGATAGCTCTCGAGTTCGGCCCTCAAATGCTCCAGATAGCTCTTCGAATAGAGAATCGAGAGGTGATTCAATAGCTTTTCCTGATCCGGATCATTGTCGAAGCGCTTCATCCACTTCTGCTTTTTGGGAACTCGAATCAGAATGTGGAAGTGATTACTCATCACTGCGTAAGTCATCACCTCGACACCGGTGAACGCCGCCATCCTCCGCATGATCCTGCGAAATGCTTCCTTTTCTTCATCACCGAAAAGGTATTCAGCATTCATCGCCCGCGACATGACATGGTAGCACATCGGACGATCTACGAATTTTATTCGCTTGCGAGAATTCGCCCCCTCCGGTTGCCAAACCGTGCCAGATCGCTGCGCACACTTCACTTCCGCCAACTCCAATGGCGACCACGTCACCCCATCTCGATGGCCCCTTCTCCGAAGGGCCGTGTCTGATCATTTTCAATCGATACCCACGAAACAAAACCAGTGCAAATAAATAAAACTTGCCTGGCATGTTTTATTTTAGCTGCGTGTTTATTTTCAATCGCTTGCGGCACCTCACCAGATCAAGTGGCCAATTCCGTGCAGAAGGAGCCCCACCAGTCCGCCGATTAGAGTGCCGTTGATTCTGATGAATTGCAGATCCGAGCCGACCTGATTTTCCAGCCGATCAATCAATTCATCCGGCTCCCAAGCCTCGATCGTCCGGCTGATGATCCGCTCCAGCCCCGGACCGTAGCGATTAAAAAATCTCGCGGCGAGATCTCCGGCCCGCGCTTCCAGCATAGCCAGATGCTCCTCGTTGTCATACAGCCGCCTTGCCGATCCTGCCAGTGATTCGCTCCACTCCTGGATACTCTCGCTTGTCGCCAGAGTTTTCGCGCTATCGAGGATCAATTTCGCTCCTTTTTGAATGACTTCCTCCAAGGTCTCCAGAGTCGCAGGATCATCCAGCACTCGGGCCTTCACGATCTCCCAATGCCCTCCCCCGCCCTCCTCCAGCTCGCGCGCGGTCTCCATAAGAGCTTCCTCAATTTTGCCATACAGAGGATGCTCCTCATCCCGGCTTGCAGCGGCCAATTCATCTGAAAACTTCTCCACAGCTTTCCCCGAAACTGCCGAGGCCGCAGCCTTACTAAGGGCATCGAAAATCTTGATCTTGTTCGGCTTGGTCGATTTGCTGGCCTCATCCATCACCCACTCCCGGTTATTCGCGACACTTTGTGACACCCGATCGAGCATCGGAGCCAGCAGGCTTCGCCTTCCCGGACTCTTTAAAAACCCCCTCAAAAGAATCGTCACCATCCGCGCCATCGGTAGTGATCTCACCCCACGCTGCAGGCCTGAGGCTGCAATTCCAGCCAACGCCTTTTGATCCTCCTCACGCAGCACTTTCGGCAATCGTAAAAGCACCCAGCGAATCGCATGCTCCGCATCGCCCGGCTTGGTCATCCGGTGCACGCACTTCGTCAATGGCCGCCACTCCCGCCATTGACGACTCACTTCCTCCGGGGTCAGAAAGCTCTTTCGAACGAAGCTCGCCACCGATGCCCCGATCCGCGCCTGCTCCTTTCTTACCACCGCAGTATGAGGGATCGGCAGGCCCAGTGGATGCCTAAATAAAGCCGTCACCGCGAACCAATCCGCAAAGGCTCCCACCATCGCCGCCTCCGAAAATGCCCGCAACCACGGCCAAAACGACCCGCTTCCCTCCAGAGTTCGCGCCAATACATACAGGACGGCCATCACCACCAGCAGCCCCGTTGCAAGACGTCGCATCTTGATCAATTGTGATTGGGGGCCATCAGTCATCGCCTCGAACTGTGCCGGAGGATAATTCATTCGCAAGACACAGCTTTCACCAGTAAGAGAAAAACCGTGAACCCAATCACCGCCAGCTTACTTGCGCTCCTTCCAATAGCAGCCGGCGCTGAAAAACTCCCCGTCAATGGGTTACCGAATCATGTTGTTCTGGAGCTCATTGATGACTCCAGTGGTCAGTTCAATCAGGCCAATATTGGATTTGAGATCGTTTTGGGCAATTCCACCGCCACCTCTGATCTCACCGGCTGTGTCGAAGTCACCCTCAATATCGACCCCGCCACTCACACGACAGATCAACTCACCCTTCTTTCCGCTGACGTCCAGGCCGCCGATGTCACCCTCTCCGGCGGTAGCCCCCTACTCGGCACCTACACCATGGACATCGTCAACCTCGACCTTGAGATGGCCACTCCCGATCCTCCCGGCCTCGTCATCCCCGAAACTGGAGTCTTCGATGCCGCTCAATACCAATTCACCATCGTTGATGGTCAGCTCGACGGTCTCGTCAACTCATCCTTTGTTGGCCCGGACCCCGTCCCGGTCGCTTATGACTACGGTGCTCAAAACTTCACCGGCACTGGCGAAGGCTCTGGCGCCATTTCGCTCAATCCTACCCTCATTGATTCCGGTCGCCAGTTTTACGAAGTCACCGCTGAGTTTCCCGTCATCTTCACCCAAAACGTGGAGGATGACAGTGTGCCCGTCCCCGTCACAGTCATCATTAACGGAACCATCAAAGCCACCGGCACCACTTACACTTACCTTCCCGGTTTTCCACAGTGGGCCGCCGATCAGGGACTCATGCCAGATAGCCAGGCCGCCTTCGACCTCAGCCCCACCGCGCCCAATGAGATCCTTTACGCCCTCGGTTTCACTTCGGAAAACGCGCCTCGTGAGATTCTCACAATCACGCCCGAAGCCGTCATCGTCGCTCCACAAGCGGTCATCACCCGCGAGGACGTCGAACTGCAATGGTCGTCCAATCTGAAAGACTGGGAGCGCATCCCCCAGGAATTCATGCTCGCTGGCAATAGTGCCATTACCGCCGGAACAAACCTGGATGACTCCATCGGCTCCGGCAATCGCTCAAAGCCTTACTTCCGCCTCGCTATCCCGGAAGAAACCTCCGGCGAATAATCACGGAGTCATCGCAGCGAGGTCCGCCTCGATCGCCTCCATGACATCCTCTTCCGGCTTGAAGTCCGCCGCATGGTAAGAACTCCGAACCAGCGGCCCGCTTGCCACATGGCGAAAGCCCTTCTTCAGCGCGATCTCCTTCCACTCTTCGAATTTCTCCGGCTTCACGTATTCCACCACTGGCAGATGCATCTGAGTGGGACGGAGATATTGGCCCAGTGTCAGGACCGTGACATCCGCCGCAATGAGGTCATCCATCGCCTGCGCAATTTCCTCATCGCGCTCGCCAAGCCCCAGCATGATACCGCTCTTCGTCGCCACCTTGCCACCCGCCATCTGCTTCGCCTTTTTCAAGACCGCCAGCGACCGCTCATACTGCGCCCGACTTCTAACCAGTGGGGTCAATCGCTCCACCGTCTCCAGATTATGATTAAAGATGTGAGGCCGCGCCTTCATCACCATCTCCAGCGCCCAGTCCTTGTCGTTAAAGTCTGGGACGAGCACCTCGATCACGATGTCCGGATTGGCCGCCCGCACCGCCTCGATGGTGTGTTGAAAGTGCTCCGCACCGCCGTCCTTTAGATCGTCTCGCGCTACCGCCGTAATCACCACGTGATTGAGATTCATCCGCCGTGTCGCTTCCGCTACCCGCTCCGGCTCGTCGGCTTCCAGCGCGTCCGGCTTAGCCGTTTTCACCGCACAAAACCCACAAGCCCGCGTACATTTCTCACCCGCGATCATGAAGGTCGCCGTCCCCTGCCCCCAGCATTCCCAACGGTTCGGGCACTGGGCCTCCTCGCAAACGGTGACAAGACTCAGGTCCTTGATCATCGATTTCGTATCCCAGAAAACGGGATTATTTGGCAGGCGCACCTTAATCCAATCCGGCTTTTTATCCAAATGGAGATTCGCATCCATCTTCATCCGGGGACCGAAGTTTCTGCCGCTACCGCAACCGCTCATGGAGGCTACCTACCCCCTCTCTGCCGGGAGCGCAATGCTGGATACAACTCTGATGATCGGTTGACGGCTTGCTATTCTTCCAATGCCTCCCCACAACAAATCCAATGTCATACACCGTCCCCGGACTTTCGGCCGATCTCGCAAGCGCCTGCAGTTTTGCAGAGCCCACCCCAATCCAGCTGGAAGCCATTCCCGCCATCCTCAAAGGTCGCGATGTCCTGGGAACCGCCAAAACCGGATCAGGGAAAACTCTCAGCTACGTCCTGCCCATCCTGCAGCGGCTGACCGGTGCCATTGTCCGTCAGCGAAAGCCCTCCGTCCTCATCCTCGTACCCACCCGGGAACTCGCGAATCAGGTCAGGGAAGTCATTCAATCTCTCCTCCCCGCACTTCCAGAACGCCGCAGCTGCTACGCCGTTTTTGGCGGAGTCTCCGTAAACGCCCAGATGCAGGGAATCGGGCGGACCGATATCCTCATCGCCACTCCCGGCCGCCTGCTGGACCTCATTGAAAAAAATGCCCTCAGCCTCTCCGAGGCCAAAACCCTCGTGCTCGATGAGGCCGATAAAATCCTCAACCTCGGCTTCAAGCCACAGCTCGCCGAAATCTTCCGCCTCCTTCCGGACAGCCGCCAATCCCTCCTCTTTTCCGCAACCGCCCCCGGCGACCTCGCCGCGCAACTCCATGATCCCGCCGTCATCAAAATCGAAAGCGATGACGATGAGATCCTCATCAATCAAACCGCTTACTCCGTCACGGACATCCGCCGCGGACCGCTCCTACGCTACCTCATCAAGTCAGACAACTTACAACAGGTCCTCGTCTTCGTATCCTCCACCCTCTCGGCCGACCGCGTCCTGAACAAGCTCACCAAAAACGGAATCACCGCCACCGTAATCCATTCGAAACTTAGCCAGGGCGGCCGACGCGATGCTCTCGACCAATTTAAAAGCGGCAAGGTCCGCGTCCTCGTCGCCACCGATCTCCTCTCCCGCGGGGTGGACATTGACCAACTCCCCACCGTCATTAACTACGAACTGCCGCGTTCGCCAAAGGATTACATTCACCGCATCGGGCGGACAGGGCGTGCCGGTTCTCCCGGTGAAGCCATCTCACTGGTCAGCCCGGAAGAGGAACATCATTTTAAAGTGATCCAGAAAAAGACCAGACAACGCGTCGGACTGACTCCCAGCGAGGAAATCAATCTCCACGGCTTCTAACAGCAGAAAACCGCCCGCTCTGTCTCCAGAACGGGCGGCTATCTATAATCCATCGCTGGATTTACTTGTCGTTGATAATCACCTGCCTGGGAAGGTCACCAGTGACGTGCTGTGATTCAGCATTCGACCCGCAGCTTGCGAGCCCCATAGAAATCGCCACGAGGGCGAGGGTCATTTTCAGTTTCTTCATAAGAATCATTGGTTGAATTTTCTATCGCGCCCGCACATTTGGAGCTTCCGCGAAGGCTCTCGCTCCACCGCGCACCATACCCTCGCGACCCGGCTCGGCTCCCTTTTCAGAGAATACCGCCATGCCAATCACGCCGACATTCCGCGTCGTTCCATGCTTGAGATTAGAATACGATCCGCTCACGGAAGTGAACTTGAAGGACGCCACAGAATCATGGCTGGAGCGAAACCCCTTCACCACCAAGCTCTTTCCAGGCCCGATGATATAACCCCGCTTCTTCACTGAAGCCGACAGACCATCCACCACGTCGAGGCCATCCACACTCAGCACCACCTCCAAGCGGGCATCACTATGGTTCTTCAGCTTCAGAGAATACTCACTACCTTTTTTGCCGATGACAAAGCGCCCGCCACGCCACCAGTAGTTGTTTAACATTCCCCACCGCCCCGAAAGCCCCCAACTGATCGTCCCACCCGGAGCCATCTGCATTCCTCCCGTCTTGGTCGAGCGATCCACCCCCATCGTTTTAGCCCCATCCGTGTCATTGTAACGAATCGTAGCCAGCGAAATCGGTTTCGATCCCGAGCGGGTAAAATTGGTATAACTCATCGCCGAACTCACCTCACGCCCCCAACCAGTCGCGATGCCAGTCCGCTTCTTTTCCAACTTCTCTGCGCTCTTTGGTGCTGGCGCTGCCACCGTTCGGCTGGGCATGCCACTCATCGCCGGAATCTCGACCATCGGAGCAGGAGGCGCAGCACAGCTCGCTAAGAATCCTGTCAGCAAACTGATGACTGAGAAAATCTGTATCCATTGACGAACTCCTTTTGCATTCTTGATCTTCATTACGGTGCTAGAAAACCAGCATCAATTGATCTCGTCAACACGAAATGCTGTTTTTTCAACACATAACAATCCTTGGACCTCTCCGCCCCTTATTCTGTTCACTTGACCTCATTCTATCCTTAGTTCAATAAACGCCTCGAAGCAGATGAAATCCAAATCCATCCTCACTCTATCAGCCGCCTTGTGCAGCGCCCTCCTTCTTTCCAGCTGTGGAATATTCAAGCCAAAGCCCAAGCCAACCCCGGCTCCGGAACAGAAAGTCGTCAAGAAAGCGGTGAAGGTAAACCCCCATCCACCGGGATCCTACGCACATTTCAAATACTCCAAATACCCCTACACCACACGCACTTACCGAAATAACGCCCTCCTCGATCAGGCGAACAGCTCCAACACCAAGGTGAATATCGACCTCTCGATGCAGCGTGGATTCCTCCTCGTGAATGACCAGGTTGCCATGGATTATCGTATCTCCAGCGGCCGCTCCTCGCACAAAACCCCGACCGGCAAATTCCGCATCACCGAAAAGATCAAGGACAAGCGCTCGAACCTCTACGGTAAAATTCTCAACTCAAAAGGTGGCGTCGTCCGGAGTGGGGCTGATTCCCGAAAGCACAAAGTACCCTCCGGCGGCAAATTCCTCGGAGCCTCCATGCCCTACTGGATGCGTCTCACCGGCAGCGGAATCGGCATGCATAAAGGCAACGTCACTCGCCGCTACGCCTCCCATGGCTGTATTCGCACCCATTACTCCGCTATCCCCATTGTTTATTCCAAAACCAAGGTCGGCACCCCTGTCACCATCGTCCCTTAACCCTCTTAATCAGCTCCTAACGAGAAACACACAACCAACATGAAAAAACTCTTCAAATCCACCGTCCTCATCCTGGGCACACTCGGTGCCACCATCCTCGCCAGCTGCTCCGGCAATGGAACCCTTGCCAGCAACTCGCACGTCGCCTTTAAAGCACGCAAGGACTACCGCCAAACCATGGACGTCTATAAGAATGAGTCCGCATACGCCGCTGCCACTCCGGCCAACACCAAGATCAAAGTCGATCTCAGTGACCAACGCGC
>CALBVA010000079.1 GCA_937969125.1 uncultured Verrucomicrobiales bacterium
CCTACCCCTACCCCTGCGCCTCCACAAATTCCTCAAACTTCTCCACCATCCCCTCATAAACCTCCATCGCTCCCACCTCCGGCTCAATCGTCCTTCCCTCCTTCACCTGCGAAAACTGGCCGGCCAACTTCTCCAAATCACCTCCGATCCCATGCGCCGCCCTCACTGCGGCACCGATCGTCGCTGATCCAGGCACGTCCAGACGATCCACTGGCACCCCGAAGACATTCGCGATCACTTGGGCAATGCCATCATTTTCCGAAGCTCCACCGGTGAGCGAAATTCGGGTGGGCTTGACGCCGAGCCAGCCGAAGTTGGCGCGCATATTTAAAAACTGTCCCTCTAGGACGGCACGCACCGTTTCTCCGGCGCAATGATCTCCCTCCCTGGAAAACACCGGACCGCCGGTATCGAGGCGTGGAGTGATTTCCGGTTCGTAGAAAGGAAGCATCATGAGGCCGCCATTGCCAGCGGGTGTCTTTGCCAACTCCTCTTGATCGAAGGCACTCCAATCCAGGTCAAATTGCTCCTTCACCGCTTCGCGGGCGAGTGAGCCATTCTTAAAACAGATGAGACTCATAAAGCCGCCGGCGGGATTTCCGAAGACGTGGCCGAAGCCATTTGGATCTGTCTGCGGTTCGGGCATCGCGGCGAAGAGAGTATCGCTGGTGCCCAGACTGATGACAATCTTACCCGCTTCCCAAGCTCCCATCCCGATCAGGCTGCAGGGATTATCACCCGACCAAATGACGGTCTCGCAATCCGGCGAAAAGCCATACTTTTCCACGAAGTAATTGGAAATTTTCCCTGACTTGGTAGCCGAGGGTTCGCAAGAAGGAAGCTTGTCCGCCAGGCCGTCGGCGGTGGCATTGACCAAATCGAGATCCCAGTCGCCGTTCGCCAGGTTCATTAAATTCATGCCAGCTCCATCACCATGATCGATGGCGACATTACGACCCGCCATGATGGAGGCGAAGTAGGAACTGACGAGATGAATGATGCCCGTTTCGGCATAAGCCTCCGGGTCGGTCTTGGCAAATTTGCGGATCTGCGGTCCGGTGAATCGCTCCACTGCGATCGAGCCCGATTTAGCACAGACGACGTCATTACCCCCGACTGCATCTGCGATCTCCGCACACTCGGTCGAGGTCGAGCTGTCCATCCAAATCGGTGAACTCTGGCGCGTCAGGCAGCCTTCCAATTGCTCTTTGAGCGACTTGGAGGCATTCAATGAGGCCAGCTTTTTCCCAAAACATCCGCGCAGATAAACGCTGCCGTGCTGCTGCCCCGAGCCCGAGACTGACGCAACTTTCGAGAAGTCCACCCCGTTCTTCACCATGCGGGCGAGGAGGAGATCGAGCGCCTCCAGCCACATCATGGGATTAGCGTGGATCTCGCCCCGCGCGCCAGATTCATCATAACCATGAGGCTGACGATAGTTAGGAAATTCCGCCCCAAAAGTCACGGAATCCTCCGCCACGACAGCACCTGAATTGGTATCGAGAATAATCGCGGAGAGACTTTGAGTGGAGGAATCTAATCCTAGAACGGTTGGCATATATTTTGCTGATTTGAGAGTTGCCGTGTTGCTTGGTATGGCGCGGGAGAGCATCGCTCGGGATTCATTTGTGTTCCAGTTCGCTGCTTCTCCCGCGCCATTATTCTGTTTGTTTGTTGTGCGGTGCGCCCAGCGGACGACTTCATCTTCACCCGATGATCAGGCGGAGACATTAAAAGGTCCCTTTATTTTACAAGAGGGACCTGACTTTTTCTAGAGGTAGTCGTTGAAAAGATTTTCAAGACGTTCCTGACGACCACTCGCGAGCTGCGGCGGAGCGACTTCGAGCGCATAGGCATCGAGCGACTCCAGCGTTGCGGTTCCAGCCTCCACCTCGGCTCCGATTCCAGAATCGAAGGAGCTATAGCGGGTCTTCACGAACTCATCGAACTTTCCGTCCTCGATGATCTTCGCTGCGATCTTAAGACCGCGAGCGAAGGCATCCATGCCGCCGATGTGCGCGTGGAAGAGGTCCTCCGGTTCATGGCTTTCACGACGACGCTTCGCATCGAAGTTCAATCCACCGGTGGTGAATCCTCCCATCTTCAGCAGACGAATCATGACATTGGTGGTGCCGTAGAGATTGGTCGGGAACTGGTCGGTGTCCCAGCCGAGGAGTTCATCACCACGGTTGGCATCGATGGAACCGAGGGCACCGGCAGCCATGGCCACCTCGATCTCGTGCTCCATGGTGTGACCAGCGAGCGTGGCGTGATTGGTCTCCAGATTCAGCTTGAAGTGATCCAGAAGGTCATATTGACGAAGGAAGTTCAGGCAAGCCGCTGCATCTGAATCATACTGGTGGGTAGACGGTTCACGCGGCTTCGGCTCGATGTAAAACTGGCCAGTGTAGCCAATCTTCTTGGCGTAATCGACGGCCATGTGGAGGAAAGCGGCGAGGTGATCGACCTCACGCGGCATGTCGGTATTGATCAGCGATCCATATCCTTCACGACCGCCCCAGAAGGTGTAGCCGGGGCCACCGAGACGGTGGGTGGCATCGAGGGCATTCTTTACCTGGCTCGCGGCGTAGGCGAAGACATCGGCATTCGGAGAAGTGGAGGCGCCATGGGCATAGCGTGGGTGACCGAAAAGGCAGGCCGTGCCCCAGAGGAGCTTTTTGCCGGTCTCTTTCTGATGCTTTTCGAATTCATCCACCACCTTGTGAAACATCTCGTGGGTCTCGGCGAGAGTCTTGCCCTCGGGCGAGATGTCGCGGTCGTGGAAGCAGTAGTAATCAATGTCGATCTTTTCGAGGAATTCGAAGAAAACCGGGACGCGTGAGACTGCGTTTTCAAGATCCTGTTTCCCGTTGTCCCACGGCATCAGCGCGGTTCCGTCGCCGAAGGGATCGCTGAGATCATTCCGCATGCAGTGCCAGTACGCCGCGCCAAAGCGCATGTGCTCGCGCATGGTCTTGCCGGCCACTTCCTCATCCGGATTATAGTGGTGGAAGGCGAGCGGGTTCTCGGAATTCGGACCCTCATACTGGATCTTCGGAATGTTTGGGAAATACTCTGACATCGTAGTCTGTTCGTTAGCGGTTCGGTGAGATTTAAACGGCAGGGTGTTCCCCGCAACGGATCAACGCTAGCAGAAAATCCTTTCCGAGGACAATGATCCAATCCATCGTTTCCTTGTCCTAATCCGTCATCTTCGATCCACCTCATAATGTCTCCCCTCTCTCTCGAGCCCGCCCAACCCCCGAAATTCAAGGAGTTCATTGCACAACTGCGCTCCGGGCAGATCGCCCTCGGTTTGTTCGAAGCCCTCCCCGACATCATGTTCTGGATTAAGGACTGCGAGGGCGTGATTATCTTCGCAAACCAAGCCTACGCCGACCTCCTTTTACGAACGCCCGAGCAACTGGTGGGCGAAAGCGATGCCTCCCTTTTCGCTCCCACTCTCGCTCTCTCATTCCAGGCGGATGACGAATCGGTTCTCCGCACCGCTGAGCCACTTCACAACAAACTGGAAATCGTGACCCGCCCCGGAGGTGGCATTGAATGGCGCATGACTTCCAAGATCCCCCTCTTCAACGAGCGGGACGAAGTCATCGGAACCGCCGGGATTTCGCGTCGCCTGGAACATGGGGAAGGCCCCCCGCTCCCCACCCCGCACCGCGCCATTTCGGAGCTCATTGACCAGGTCCACGAACACCTCGGCGAGAATATCACGGTGGAGCAACTGGCGCGGCAGGCCAGCATGTCAGTCAGCTCCTTGGAACGACGCTTCCGCAAATACCTCGGCACCACACCGAAACGCTATCTGGTCCATGCCCGTATCGCAGCGGCCTGTGACCGACTGTTAAATACCACACAGAGTATCGGACAGATCGCCAGCTCTCTGTCCTATCAGGAGCACGCCTCCTTCACGCGGGCCTTCCACTCGGTGATGCACATGAGCCCGAAGGACTACCGGGAGTATTACCGGCGCGCGAAAGTCTAAACCATCCCGCTCATATCGCTGAAGGTGCCAATGACGGCCCAAGCGAAGCCACTCGGTGCGCTCTCTCTAACGAGCTGGGCGAGAGCCTTTCGGTGGAGCCAGAGCTCAAAAGGCCCGGCATCGCAAACTTGACTGACGCAAAGGGAAAAAGATCACTCTCTATATTTGGCGACAAAAATGTTGCGCTACGTTTTTGTTGCGCTACGTTTTTGTTGTCCACAGAAAATCATGAAGCTTAAAGTCGGCTCCCCTGTCTCAGGAAAGAATTTTTTTCCCCGCCCTGATATCATCTTTCGCCTTCGAAAGGCTCTCGGGCGAGATCACGTCTCTTTCCTGGCTC
>CALBVA010000080.1 GCA_937969125.1 uncultured Verrucomicrobiales bacterium
GGGAGGCACGAATTGAAGCGACGCTGCGGTAGGAAGCGGCGCGCTCGATTTGCGGGATCTGCGATAAGGTCTGGAGGGCAGATTGGAGATCGAGGTGGCGGGCCTCCCCTTCCGCGATGCTACGGAGGGCGATGCCTTTAGCCTTGGGATCGATGAGGTCGGCGGCGATGCGACGAGCTTCTACGAAATTACGCTTGCGAGCGTAGGCGCGGACGAGTTCGGCGCGTGCACGGGCCATCTCATTGGCGAGTGGGATACGGGCGATGAGGTCTTTGGCGAGGTCGTAGTATCCGCCGGAGACCATGTTCTTCACAACCTGGCGCATAGCGCGGGAGCCGAGGAGCGGGTCATCCGGATCGAGGGCAAGGCGTGAGGCGCGCTCGAACCAATAGCGGGCGGCTTCCTCATCACCGGCGCGCTTGAAGCCTAGGGCGACGAGCGAGAGATCCGACCAGGGAGTCTCCGAGTGGAGAGCACGTCCAGCGGCTTCAAGGAGGAGGCGGCGGCGAATGCCGGAGATCTTGTTTTGCTTTTGGGCCTTCTGCTTGGCGACGATGACAGACTCAAAGGTCTCGTCATCCGGAGCATCGGAAGAGGACGATTTTTTGCTCAATGAAACCTTATCGGCCGGGCTGACGCGCGGGGTGGATTCGCCATTTTTGACAATGAGCTCCTCATCCTTTCCTTCGGCGATCGCTTTTTCTGAAGCGGAACGGATTGACCGGTCACTCCGGACGATGTCGGTGGGGGCGGGATCAGAGGTGCGATTGAAAGAGAAATCGAGTTGCCAGAGAGCGGCGATCCCGAAAAGCCCGAGCAAGCCGAGACCAGTGGCGCGGAGGATTGCTTTTCGAGAGAGAGGGATTTGCGAGGCCATGGTAAAGCGGGGGTGACGAAGGCTGATACCGCCCTCCCTGTGAACAACTTTCAGCCAGGTGATATTTCAGATGGCAGGGATTGGCATCTGGAGTGCGAGTCGCTAGCCTCATGGCTTGCAGCTGCCACCCGCCTTTCGACGTTTCCTGCCCGCGATGATACTCGCGTTGGCCGGGGCGGTCTTGGCCGCGATTTTAGCACCGATGGAAGCCGAGGATGTGCGGCAGCATTTAGCCGGATTCCCGGATGCTCACGCTCACGCGCATCAGCTGCGGCCCGTCATCCTGGGCATGATCTGTTTCATCCCGATGTTGGCCGCGATCTACTACGGACTGGTGGGTTCGCTAGATCGCTACCTGATCCGGCACTTTATCGGAGCCTTTGCCATCTGCTTTGGAGCACTCTACTCGATCTGGCTGATCTCTGATCTCACCGACAATATCTCCGACTTCCGCGAGAGCGATGAGAGCCTCACTCTGATGGGGAAATATTACCTCGCAGCCTTTCCGCAGGTCTTTGTGCAGTTTGCGCCGTTCGGATTGTTGTTGGCGATGCTTTGGTCGCTCGGAAAACTTTCGCAAGGCCAGGAGATCGTCTCCATCATCCAGACCGGACGAGGGGTGGCCCGCCTCATCCTCCCGATGGTGGTGATGGGAGGCATGGTGGGATTAATCTGCCTGGGCTTCAATTACCAATGGGCTCCCTGGGGAATCAGCTTTCAAAAAGCCATCCTCGAGAAGGCGAGCGAGGGTTCATTAAGCAAGGCGCGGAACGTGGTCTATCCTGAGGACGATGAAAACCGCCACTGGTATATCGGGGGCTTTCCTTATGATTATCATCAGGGAGAGCCGCTGCAGAACGTCATCATCCGCTCATTCACCCCGGAGGGAAAGCCGAAGCTCCGCCTCGAAGCGGAGACCGCACAGTGGAATCGCGAGAACGGTGATTGGGTCTTCCGCCATGTTCTGATGCACGATGTCTCGGCGCGGCTGGGGCCGGACGGACCACTGTCGCCAAAACGCATCCCCACCGACGGACCGATGACCTTCAAAGGCTGGCCGGAAACCCCATGGAAGCTGATCAAACCGGCCCTCAAAGCAGAACACCTGGGGGTGCCAGGGCTCTACAGCTGGCTGCTGGAGAATGAGGACATGGAATGGACTTCTAAGAAGCAATTTCTTACGCAATGGCATTACCGCTGGGCGCAGCCGGGGATCTGTCTCGCGATTGTTTTACTGGCAGCCCCACTGGGGATCGTCTTCAGCCGACGCGGCACAGCGGGCGGGATTGCCCTCGCCGTCTTCCTCTGTGCCGGGATGATGTTTTCCTCAACGGTCTTTCTCGCGCTTGGCGAGTCCGGTTATCTTCGTCCCGCCTGGGCCGCTTGGGGCACCAATATCATCACTACGGTGGTGGCGCTCATTCTCATCCAACGCCGCCTCGTGGGTCGCCCGATCTACCAAACTCTTCGCAAACTTCTCCCCCTCTAATCGATGTCACTGAAAGAACCCTGGAGTATCAAATCCCGCGCCAAAACCTGCGCGGTCACCGATGAACCTTTTGAGCCCGGCCAAAAAATCCGCGCCGCTATTTTCCCTGATCCAGAGTCATCCGGCTACCTACGGAAGGACTTCGCCCTGGATGCCTGGGAGAAGCGCGAGGATGAGGATAAGCCCTTCTCCGTCTGGACCACGACCTACCATCCACCGGTTATCGAAGAAAAGCCCGAAGACGTGATGGAAGACGATCCGGAAACCCTGCTCGCGAAATTGGTGGAAGAGGACGAGGAGCACACCGAAAATGTCCGCTACATCCTCGCGGTGATGCTGGAGCGGCAGAAACTGCTGCGAGAGACCGACACCCAGGAGATCCCATCGGGCATTCTGAGAGTTTACGAACAGCGGAAGACGGGTGATGTTTATATTATCAAGGATCCCCAAATCCCGCTCTCGGACGTGGATAAAGTGCAGGAGGAAGTGAGAGAGCTGCTGGAGCCGATGCCGAAGGAAGAAAAAGAAGAAGAGGTGGATCAGGCCGATCAGACGGATCCCGCCGATGAAACTCCAGCCCCTGCGCCCCCCTCCCCCTGATGCCATGCTGCCCTGGTTCAAAGACCAATTCCCAATCTACCTCGCGCCGATGGCGGGGGTGACCGATGTGACCTTCCGCACGCTTTGCAAGGAACTCGGCGCGGATGTCATGGTGACCGAATTCGTCTCGGCGGAGGGCATCATGCAGGCAGACCACCGGACGCGACGCTACACCACCTTCCATGACGCGCAGCGGCCGGTCGG
>CALBVA010000081.1 GCA_937969125.1 uncultured Verrucomicrobiales bacterium
CCGGTGGGCTTCGACTTTCAGGTCGGAGCTAACCGGGGCCGAGTGACCCCCTTTTTAGCAAAAGTTGACGGCGATAATTCCTTTACCGTCGTAGCAATCGGCACCACCCGGATCTCCGGTGCAGACTTTGACTCCGGTGGAGTTTTTGAGTTTTCCTTTGGAGAGAATCCTCCCTCCATCACCCTCGCGCCCGGAGAGACTCTCGCGCCGGGTATGACGAATGCGAACCCGGATGGATCTGGCAATTCAGGGGCCAATATCCCCTTCGAAAGTGGTAACGAGATCTGGTTGCGTGGCGGCCCTTCCCCGTCTGCTAGTGGCAGTTTGACGCTCGGATCCGCACCCGGTGGTGCGGGTTCCATTCTCACGAGTCTCAATCGGACCTACGCATTTTCCATCGATGCCGAGATCTCCACCGAGGTGAATCAAGCTCCCACGGACCTCCTCTACGATGGAAATCAACCGGTAGCCGGGCTCCCATCCGGCGTCACTCTTGGCAGCTTCTCGGTGGTCGATGCTGATCCCGATGATACTCACACCTTCGAGCTCATCATAAACCCCTTTGGGGCCTACGCTCTGGAAGGGGCGTCATTGCAGACCAATACGATCGCCACTTCGCAGACTATCCGCGTTCGTGTCACGGACTCGGTCGGGCTCAGTTACGAAGAAAGCTTTGATCTCGTCGTGGAGCCACAATCACCCCCGACAGGCATTACCCCAGGGGCTGTTGAAATTAATCAACTCGCGACTGCGGGTTCCCTTGTCGGCATCCTCGGTGGGATTGATCCCAATACTGCTGATCAGTTTATCTTCGCTCTTGTTCCTGGTGACGGTGATACTGATAACGGTCTGTTTAGCGTCTCCGGAAACGAACTCCGCCTCGCCGGGAACATTCCAGAAGGTCAAAGTACGGTTACCCTCCGACTTCGCGTCACTGATAGTGGCGGAGCCAGCATCACGCAATCCTTCGTCCTTCCAGTCGTCGAGCCCATGCTGGAAATCTCCGAATTCCTCTCTTCTAACAGTGGGGGACTGGAAGATGAAGACGGTAATACCTCGGATTGGATTGAGATTCATAATCCCACCGGCTCCTGTATTGATCTCGGTGGATGGTTCCTCACGGACACGGAAGACGATCCGACACTCTGGGAATTTCCCACAGTGGATCTCATGCCCGGCGGATACCTCGTGGTCTTTGCCTCGGCCAAGGATCGCCGTGATGCCGCATCGAACCTCCATACCAATTTCCGCCTTTCTGCAGCTGGTGATTACCTCGCTCTTGTCGCGCCTGGGGGGAGTCGCATTGTCGATTTCTTTCCTGCGGGAGTCGCTCAAACCCCGGGAGTTTCCTACTCCGCCGATGGATACCACGAGCCCACTCCGGGCGAGGCAAATTCTGCGGCATTCACAGAGGCTATTCAGATGGTTGAATTCAGCCAGCCACGTGGTTCCTACTCCGCCGCTTTTCCACTCACCCTAAGTTCAGTCGATGGAGAGATCCGCTATACTACCGACGGTTCACGGCCATCGGAAAGCAACGGCTTTTCCTACAGCGGCCCCATCACGGTGAATCCATCTTCCACCCCGGCTCGACGTGGCATGCGAACAATCCGCGCGGTCGTCATTGGTGGCAATGCGCTCCGGCATCCGGTCGCGACCCATACCTATCTCTTCGTCGATGATGTGGTGGGTCAGTCGGTCTTTGACCCTGCCATCACTTCAGATCCACGCTACGGCCCACTGCTGGACGAGGCTCTCCTTGCCCATCCCGTGATCTCCATCACAAAGTCCGGTGGTCTTCCCGGATCCGCTGAAACAGAGACATCCATCGAGATGTTTGACCCGTCCGGGAGCGAACCAGGCTTTCAGATTGATTGCGGGATCAAGAGAGTTGGCGGCCATTCCATTGCTTCTCCAAAGAATAACTTCCGGCTGTTTTTCCGCAGCGAATATGGAGCGAGCGAGCTGAACTATCCGCTCTTCGAGGGGCACCCGCACAGCCTCTTTCAGGCGACCTCGTTTGATCGACTGAACTTGCGCTCCGGCTCTCACGATTCTTTCTTCTGGCTCGCCAGCCCCGCTAACCCCGGAAACAGCGGTGGCCCGGTGAAGGGCGATGCCCTCTATCTCCGTAATCGCTGGATCAGTGATATGCAGTTGCGTATGGGCCAACCAGCGATGCACGGTCGCTGGGTCCAGGTCTTTATCAATGGTTCCTATCATGGTCAGTATCACCTGCTGGAGCATCCTAACGAAGACTTCCAGGCTGATTATCTCGGCGGCGACAAGTCGGATTATTCCTTCACCAATAGCGCAAATGCGTCCAAGAGCGGTAGCGAGGGCTGGGAGGCCGTTTGGTCAAATGTCGAGGATGCGGCGGAAGTCGGTGGAAGTGCTGCACGCGAATGGATCGACCTCGAAAATCTTGCCGATTACATGATCCTCGGATTCTACACCGGTAACCCGTGGGATTGGAGAACCAATCAAAACTGGCTCACGGGGGGGGCGAATTTCCCCGGTCGCGGTGGATGGAAATTTTACGCCTGGGACTCGGACATCATCTTTCAGGATCCCGGTGCAAACGTTTTGAGCCAAGACGTTCCTGATGGGATTTTCCGTGATCTAATTGATGATCCGGAATTCAGCCTCGTTTTCCGCGACCGAGTTTATGAGCACTTCTTTCACGACGGGCTTCTCACCCCGGCGCAGGCGCAATTGTCCCTCGACGAGCGTGCCGCCGAGATCTCTACGAGTATCATTGCCGAAACCGCCCGGTGGCAGGGTGGCGCAGCCAACGCACCCTGGGACCGCGATGGCGAGTGGACTAATGAGCTAAACAGAATGCGAA
>CALBVA010000082.1 GCA_937969125.1 uncultured Verrucomicrobiales bacterium
GGAGACCATGACCATGTATCCGGGTAGGTCCTGATTTTCGGTGCCGAGTCCGTAGGCAGTCCAGGCACCGGCGGAGGCTCCGCCGAACTGGGGACTTCCGGTGTGCAGCAGCAACTGAGCTGGAGCGTGGTTGAATTGATCGGTATGCATCGACTTCACGAAGCAGAGGTCATCCGCGAGGGTGGCCAACTTCGGGAAGAGGGTGGAGATGAGTGCTCCGGATTCACCGTGGCGGCTAAACTCATGCGAGTGGCCGAGCAGCTTCGGAGTGCCTTTGATGAAGGCGAAGGTTTTGCCCTCCAGTAGTTCCTGCGGGCAATCCTGCATGTGGTATTTTCGCAGCTCCGGCTTGTGGTCAAAGATTTCCTGCTGGGGAGGGGAACCTGCCATGTGGAGATAGATGACGCGCTTTGCTTTCGGTGCGACCATGGGAGATCGCGGAGCCATGGGAGCACCCTGCGGGGCCACTACTCCCCGACCGGTCTGAGCGAGCCCGGCAAGGGCGATAGCCCCCAGGCCCGAATTACAATTCCGCAGGAAGTGGCGGCGGGTGAGATAACTGGCTTGGGCGGCATCCATGATCACTTACTTGGTCAGGAAGGCGTCAAGGTTCAGGATGATATTGGCCACCACGGTCAATGCTGCCTTTTCTGATGTGCTACCGGCAAATTTCCTAGCGGCCTCAGGGTCGGCATTGTAGTCAGAAAGGCTCTCGTGATAGAGCGCGACGAGGGTCTCGATCTGCTCTGGAGTCCCGGGGCGCAGAATGGCGCGGTGGATGCCGTGAGCTACTTGCTCTTCCAACTGGTCACTTTTTGCGATCATTTGATCTGCGAGAGCGCGGGCGGCTTCGATGAAGGCGATATCATTCAGCGTCATGAACGACTGAAGCGGGGTATTGGTCCGGATGCGGCGCATATTACAGACTTCCCGTGTCGCCATATCGAAGGTCTCGAAGAGCGGATGAGGGCTCGATCTTTTCAGGTAAGTATAAAGAGCACGGCGGTGGCGGTCCTCACCTTTCGATTCGACCCAGGTCATGCCGCCGGTGAAGGCATTCACGTAGCGCTTGATTGGATTCGGTGGATAGACTGGTGGGCCGTAGCGGCGGTCTGAGAGAATGCCGGAAACGGCAAGGGCGTTATCACGGACGACCTCGGCACTTAGGCGGAATCGCGGTCCACGAGAGAGGAGAATATTGCGCGGATCTTTCTCCAGGCGGATGGAGTCAGCGACGGCAGATTGGCGGTAGGTGTGCGAACTCACCAGGAGGGTGAGGAGGCGCTTGGTATCCCAATCTTTCCGGTAATTAAGAGCGAGCCAATCAAGGAGATCTGGATGTGAGGGGAGGGTGCCCTGGATCCCGAAGTCTTCCTCCGTCTCCACGATTCCCATTCCGAAGAGACGTGCCCAGAGCCGATTCACCGCGACGCGTGCGGTGAGGGGGTTCTCTGGAGACATGAGCCATTTCGCGACACCCAGACGGTTCTTTGGTGCACCCTCCGGCCAAGGGCCAAAGGATCTTGGAACTGCGGCATCAACCTCGGTAGTTGGCTGGAGGAAGGAGCCACGAGCCATGATTTTGGTCACTCGTTTCTTTTTTCGGTCCTTCATAATCGGGACGCGGACGGGAGACTTGAGTTGTTTTTCAGCAGCCGCGATTTGGCGACCCAGGGGATCGAGTTTCTTCTTTTTAGCAAGCCTCACTGGATCCGGTTTGTCGGTGGTGGAGAGGCGAAGGCGGCCGATGTTAAGCCGTGGCCATTGTGATTTATGGACCAATTTCACCTCATATTCGCTGCCAGCGGGGAGGGGAGTGGCGAAGGTGAAGATAGCATGTCTGCGGCCTTTGTATCCATTGGAGGGATGATTGGCGGCCCAGCCTCTTTTGTGTGGCTTGTCACCAATGACGTTTTTGATGCTGTGGTTTGGCTGCGAGTAGCTTGCAGAGGCCTTGCTGATCTTTTGCACCTCGCCATCAATGGTGACCACGAAGTGGCTGAGGACCATCGCACCTTCGGGACCACGACCGAAGTTGTCATTGTGAATCCGGGTTGGGAAGAGATCGAGCCGCAAACCGGTGGTTTCAGTCGTAGTCGTCCCAGAAATACGATAAGTGTCGTAATCAGGATTTGGCCCTTTGAAGAGGATGGTCTCATCCGCCTCATGGCTGATTTCGGCACCCCCTTCGGAGATGACCGAGGTGGGCTTGACGGTGGTCCATGGGCCGGGGTCGGCTTTGCGTTTCTCGTGAAGGTTAGCCAGCTTCTTTTTGGCGATGGCGATCTCGTGCTCACGTCCCTTCGGCATGATGTCGATGCGGGGACGGTCGTCCTTGTTATTAAAATCCTCGGTCTGGTTAAAGAAAGCGTAGAACTGGTAATATTCCTTTTGAGTGATGGGGTCGTATTTGTGGGTGTGGCACTCCGCACAGCGCAGGGTGAGCCCCATCCAGGCATTCATGGTGGTGGAGATGCGGTCCTTCACCGCGATGGTGCGGTATTCCTCGGCATTTGTGCCACCCTCGTTATTGGTGAGGGTGTTTCTATGAAATGCCGTGGCTAGGATCTGTTGCGGAGTAGCATTGGGCAGAAGGTCACCCGCGATCTGCTCGATGGTGAATTGGTTGTAGGGCATGTTGCTGTTAAAGGCATCGATGACCCAGTCCCGCCAGGGCCAGATATCGCGGTTCTCATCGCCGGAGTAGCCTACGGTGTCTGCGTATCGGGCGATATCCAGCCAGAGGGCGGCAGAGTGTTCGCCGTATGTTGGCGAGGCGAGGTAGCGGCGAACTGCCGCTTGATAATTTTCCTCGGAAGGGTCGGCGGCGAAGGCTTCAACCTCATCTAGTGAGGGTGGCAGACCGGTGAGGTCCAATGAGAGCCTCCGAAGAAGAATGCGTGGGTCGGCTAGAGGGGCGGGTTTGAGATCCTTCTCTGTCAGGCGCGCTGCGATGAAGTGATCAATCGCATTTTTAGGAGCCGGATGCGCGCTTGCAGGGGGTGTCTTTGAAACCGGCTTCTGGAGCGACCAGTGGGGCTCGTAGTTGGCACCTTCGATGATCCATTGGCGAAGGATTTCAATTTCCTCTGCTTTCAGTGGCTTGCCGTGATCAGGTTGCGGCATGATTTCATCCGGGTCGGTGGAGGTGATCCGGCGGATGATCTCACTCTCCTCGGGCTTTCCGACCACAATTCCCGCCCGACCTTTTTTGACCTCGGTGGCGGCCTCGAATGTATCGAGATGAAAGTCTCCTTTTTGATCCGCTTCATCAGGACCGTGGCAGGAAAGACAATTCTTCGAGAGGATGGGGCGAACATCCTGGTTAAAGCTAATCGCTCCCGTTGCGAGAGAGGGGATGATTGAAAGAAGAGTCAGAGAAATGCGCATCTGGTCAAAGTATGTTGAGGTTACGGTAGCCGAAAGAGGCGGCTTACACAGCCGCCTCTTTTAGTTCGATAGGAAAGGTGGTTTGGCGCAAAGCTCCGTCCCTATTTTTCGGGCTTTTTTGAGAAATCTTTTTCCTCCACGGAGGTGTAGAAGCCGAAGGTGCTTTGGTCCTTGAGGTATTCGTTCTTGAGAGCTTCAACGTGGCCGTCAACGAAGCAGCAGTGGACCTTTCCCTTACGGTTTCCTTGTGGAGCGTCATCAGTATTGCGGAAAACCCAGCCTGCGGTGTCTCCTTCGTCGTCAGACTCACCGAAATAGATGGTTGAGGCTGGTTCCTTGCACATAGACGTCTGGATGATGTAGGCATCTTCCTGATTGGCGTTGGAGCTGACGTCGCCACCGAG
>CALBVA010000083.1 GCA_937969125.1 uncultured Verrucomicrobiales bacterium
TGCTGGGGAACTCCGAGTAACTCTAATCAAATGAATGAGGAACTCCCTCGATTAATTCACCCTTTCGGTGCCTGAAACCGGAAACCCCGCCCGCTTCCAGGCGGCAGACGAACTCGGTGACCGGGCCGAAGAATTGGGTGACTTGTGCGGAGGGTGAGCTGCGGAGGAACATGGGCAAGACCCGGGGGTCGTAGAAGCGCATATAGAGTTGTTTTCCATCAGGTCCTTTCACCATGAGGAACTGGCGGAAGTGCTTCCGCATTTCCCGCAAGGTTGCTGACGCTTTGATGAAAATCCCCCAGGGGTTCTTACCGATGGATTCGAAGAGCCAACGGGTGAAGTCGTGCTCTTCCTCCAACAGGATGAGATAGGGCGCGACTTCTTCCACATCGGGCTCCAGCTCACCGGCAAAAAGGCAGTAGTGGGGCGGGGATAATTCGTCAATCTTCTGCAAGAGTTCCTCACAGGCTGCTCCATCGAGAATTGCGTAAATCTGCGTGGTTGTTTGGGAGGATTCAGTAAAGACCAGCTTCCTCATGATCGCTTGTTGTTTCATTTGGTGTTGGTTCAATTCCTCCCTTGGCGACTCCGACTAGGCATTGCCCGCAGCCTGAGCCCTCTTCGCTTCTTCACACTTTTCGCAAAATGGAGTTCCAGCTTTAGCCGCCTCCCGCAGAACAGTCGCGGTAGCTGAGACCTTACTTTTCTTCACCGCGACTTTCTTAGCGGCAATGGTAGCCACCTTCTTTCCGGCCTTGTCACTATCGGCTTCTTTCGGAGCGGTGGGAGCGGTGGGAGAACAACCGGAACCAGAGCCAGCGGAGCCTCCGGAGTTAATATTGATGAGAGGTCCACTGATGGAAACACCCGCAGGCCCCACCGTAACAAATGAGGGACCGGCCTTCAGCGTGATCATTATTCCGGCTTCAATGACAACATTCATCCCGCCCTTAAGATGGACATCCATCCCCGCCTCCTGTCCCAGATTCGACCCTGCTTTTTGATAAAGATCCCGTCCGGTCTTAAGAGAATAGGTTTCTCCGACTTTCTCGTTTTGCTCGCCTCCGATTGTCAGGTGACAATCACCGTCGGTCGAGGCGAAGGAATCACCGACTACGATGCGGTGCTCATTCTCCCCAACCCATTCCAGATTATCCTTGGTGACCCGAAGGTCGCGATTTCGCTGGGCATGAACGAAGATCTGCTCTTTCCCTGCTTTATCCTCAAAACGGAGCTCATTGAAGCCTCCCCCACCCGGCGTGGAGTTGGTTTTAAAAGTGCTAACGGTTTTATCTTTCGGCAGCTTGTAGGGTGGATTGGCTTCCCCATTATAAACCCGGCCAGTCACGATGGGACGGTCCGGATCACCTTCTAAAAATTCAACAATGACCTCATGTCCGACTCTCGGGAGAGAAATCCCACCCCATCCTTTTCCTGCGCAGGACTGTGCGACCCGCAACCAACAGGATGAATTATCGTCATATTTCCCAAGTAAGTCCCAGTGGAACTGAACCTTGATCCGACCGAATTCATCGACAAAAATCTCCTCTCCAGAGGGTCCAACCACAAAGGCGGTTTGAGGGCCTGAGACCCTCGGAAGACGGGCGGAACGTGAGGGACGGAAGACAGCCGACTTCTTCGGGATCACGCTCATCGAACATTGATAAACCTCGCCTCCGGATGCACCTCCAGTCTCAAAGTCGCCCGAATTTGCAGAAAAGCTTGTTGAGATAATCAGGAATTCTTCCTCATCAGAATTTCCTGGAAGCTCTTGAGGGGTAAAGATTGCTCCACAGATAAGGCCACGGGCATTGGTCTGACTAACGATGGTCTGGGTCTGGACCTGAAGTTCCTCGCGCCGAATAATCGCGAGACGCTCGCCCTCGGCGGTGGTTTCAAATCCGCCTTCATTGTCGTAGACCTCATAGTCGCCGCCGGCGAAGGAGTGGGCTTTCTGTCCACGGCTGGTGAGCCTGGCATTCGGAGTGGGAAAGGGATTCTCGAAATCAAAGGAATTGTGAAGATAACTTCCCGGAGTGACGACCTTCCGGAAGTTCCAGGAGCTCAAGGTATCCGCAACCTCGACACCGGATTGGTAGGAACGATAGAGAAGTTTTTCGTAGTCTTTCACCGTCTGGTGCTGACTCATGCCGTCGCAGAGGATCATTTTACTTCCACCTTCTTTGTGCTCCCAGAAGTAATAGATCCCCTCATGCTCCATGAGGCGCTGCACAAAGTTCAGGTCACTCTCACGATACTGCACACAGTAGTCTCGCATGGGGTAGTTGCCCGAAAGGAGGCTGAGGTCGAACTCGCTGCTGTATTCGCCAAAGACCGACTCCAAGATCTCCGGGACAGTCTTGCGCTGGAAGATCCGGCAATTCGAGGAGTGCCTGGCGAAGTCTAACCAAGGCACCACCGATAAATCGTATCTGGCATGGCCCCGGCCGCTGTATCCCGTGTGAGTGACGCCGGAGACAACACCATGGAAGTAACGGAAGCCTTCCCCTTCTCCGGGACCGAGACTGAGGCTCACACCAACGGCTGTGCCGATCACTTTATCAAAGTCGAGTTCCTCGGATTCGCTCACCACCGAGACGGTGTACCGAAAGGGCCGGCCAAGTGATTCTTCCCCCGAGATCTGCTGAATCGCCAGTGTCTCTGGAGGCAAAACCGTGGTCAGGGTCAGGATGCGATTCGCTTGGGTGAGTTTTGCCATGGGGAGATTCCGTTAAAGCACTAACCAGAAGCGGTCATGCTTAAATGAAGCTACACAACTCGCCCGGTTTTAAAAACCAAAACGAAGCCGCATATTGTTTATTTGATAACTGGTTAGGAGATCTCGTAAACGAACTCATTGTCCTTCGCATCGACCTTGATGGACTTTAATTCATTTCCGGCAAACATGGCCTCAAGAACCCGGCGGCCCATTTCAGGAAGCATGGTATTGGTGAGGATGGCATCGACGACGCGGCCGCCGCTTTCGGCATCTTGGCAGCGAGAGAAGACGAGATCGACGAGGTCGTCCGTGTATTCAAAGGGAATCCCCTTCTGGGCTTCGACGCGTTTCTTGATGCGGTTCAGCTGAAGCTTGATGATGAGACGAAGGACCTCTGGTGAGAGCGGGTAGTATGGAATGGTGACGAGGCGACCGAGAAGAGCGGGCGGGAAGATCTCCAGCATAGGCTTCTTAATCGCTTCGGCGAGGACATCAGGCTCTGGTGCCAACTCGGGGTCACCGCAAAGGCTCATGACGAGTTCACTTCCGGCATTACTGGTGAGCAGGATGATGGTGTTCTTAAAGTCAATGTGGCGGCCTTCACCGTCCTCCATGAAGCCTTTATCAAAGACCTGGAAGAACATTTCATGCACATCAGAGTGAGCTTTTTCGACTTCATCAAGCAGGACGACAGAGTACGGCTTTCTTCGTACTGCCTCGGTCAGGATGCCTCCCTCTCCGTATCCGACGTATCCCGGAGGGGCTCCTTTCAAGGTGGAAACGGTGTGCGCTTCCTGGAACTCGGACATGTTAATGGTAATGACATTCTGCTCACCACCGTAGAGAGCCTCGGCGAGGGCGAGGGCGGTCTCGGTCTTGCCGACGCCACTGGTACCGGCAAGCATGAAGACGCCGATGGGCTTTCCGGGATTATCGATCCCGGCGCGGGAGGTGACGATGCGCTTGGCGATCATTTCAAGCCCGTGGTCCTGGCCGATGACGCGCTCTTTCAGACGGTCGGCGAGATTGAGAACGGTTTTAATTTCATCACGGACCATGCGGCCGAGAGGAATGCCGGTCCAATCCGAGGTGACGGCGGCGACGATGTTCTCATCGACCGAAGGTGAAATGAGGGGCTGCTCACCCTGCACTTCAGCGAGTTTGGCTTCGAGCTCCTTGACCTTGGTATGATCTCCGCTTTCGTCGGCGGCGAGCTTGGCTTCAGTGAGTTCAAGAACGACGGCCTTCTCCTCTTCCCATTGTTTCTCAATTTCCTCTTCGGCGGCACGCTCCTTTT
>CALBVA010000084.1 GCA_937969125.1 uncultured Verrucomicrobiales bacterium
TCGCTGTGGAGGGCGTTTTGCACACAGGATTTACTGAGCAAATCAAGGGTGATATCGACCTTCAGGAGGGAGGTTTTGCCCCGCCCGTTTCCGTGACCAGAGTTGGAATGGTGAAGCCGATGAGTGGTGGAATCTTCAATCAGAATACGGCGGATACTTCATCGTTTGATAGGTGCGGTGAGATTTGCAGCTGTTGCCGATGCAACCAGCCATCTCTGTAGAAGCTGTGGCGTATTACAGCTACTCCTTCGGAATCGGCCACTCTTTCTCCTTCGGTAGCGAGAGGAGATGCTTCACAGCACCTTCGAGCTGTCGGTCTTTTCCGGTTTCGCGATCTTCCGGGGAGTTGGCGATGCGGATGTCTGGCTGCAGTTCGGTGTTTTCGAGGTAGCGGCCTTCGGTATCGATAGTTGAGACTTGTGGGATACCGAAGGTGAGCGAGGAATCGATCAACTTCTCCCACCAAACGGCGGTGCCGGTGCCGGCCACGGGCATGCCGACGAGCTTGCCGATGCCGAGGGTTTTGTAAGCGTAAGGGAAGATGTGAGCATCGGAGTAATTACCCTCACCCATGATGACTGCTGAGGGACGATCCCAGCGGAAGAGGGGAGCATTGCCGATGTCCTGACCACGCGGGAGAAATTTCAGGAATCGCTGCCCGCTCAGGAAAGTCGTGAGATCTTCAGTGAGCCAGCCACCTCCATTAAAGCGGGTATCGACAATGAGGGCCTGCTTGTCCGAATGCCGCCCGAAGACCTGGGAGAAGAACTCGCGGAAAGCTCCGTCATTCATGCCCTCGATATGCACCCAGCCGATTTTTCCTTCGGAGAGGCGTTCGGTCTCGGCACGCATGCGCTTGATCCAGCGTTGATAGGAAAGATCGAGTTCCTCCCAGAGTGAGATCGGGCGAATGAGGAAGTCTTTGGTCTCCTCCGCATCCGGAGCACGGAGGGTGAGTCGGGTCCGCTGATCCACGATGTTGTTAAGGAGCTGTGCGTAATTACTTCCGCGTTCGATGACGCGGCCATTGATCTTCTCGATCACGGTGCCAGTCGCGATGTCCTCGTCCAGAAGGTCCAGCGGGCTGCGGGGAATGACCTCCAGAATCCGGATTCCAGAGCCGGTGTGTTCGTAGTCGAGATAGACTCCGAGCGAGGCCGTAGTGTCCCGCGATGCCGAGCGGCTCCGATGAAATGCTCCGGTGTGGGAGGCATCCAGTTCGCCGAGCATCTCACTGAGAAGTTCTGCAAAGTCATCGTTATTCGTGATCGAGGGGAGGAACTTACGATACTCTTTCCCGTAAAATTCCCAATCAACTCCGTGCAGATCCTTGCGATGGAATTTCTCGCGAACCTGTCGCCAGACGTGGTTAAACATCTGTTCTCTCTCCGCCGCGAGATCGAGGTTCATCGTGCCGCCATTTTGAAGTCTTTCAGAGCTTCCACTGTCGGGGTCGATTTTGAGGATCTGACCTCCGGCGAGGGCGAAGAGATTCTTTCCTTCCTGATCGAATGCCAAAGACCCGGAGCCACTGCCGAGATTCGCGAGCATTTGTGTGCTACCCTCATGGAGATTGTGCACCCAAAGCTGTAGCTGCCCACGTTCGGAGAGCAGGTAATAGAGCGAGTCGCCCTTCGGGTTTAGGACATAGTCATTGAGACGGGACGAGTGGATGGTGAGGCGTTCAATGCGGTCCTCCACGCCTTCGGGATCGAGCTTCAATCCTTCCTCTTTCTCCTCATCGTCTTTCTTCCCGAGGCCCAAAGTATCGAGAATGACATTCTTCGCCTTTTCCCCCTCTTTGGGATCATCGTCCTTTCTCTTTCCAAGTTCGGCCCGTTCAGCGGAATTGAAGAGGAATTCACGGTGTGATTTATCGGTGAGGAAGCCGGCATAGACATCCAGATCTGCTCCCCAGCTGCCGTGAGCCTTTTGACCGTGGCGGCTGGAAACCCAAGTGAAACCTTCGCCCTTCCAGCCCCAGCGCGGAGCCATGTCGGAGTATCCGCTGCGGGTGAGATCGATCACTGCGCCCTTTCCGTCCGCCGGGACGAGAACGATATTCTCACTCCAGCGGTTTTTCTGCAGCAGGGTGAAGAGGAGGTTTTCGCCATCGGGGGACCATTCAAACCCGAGGTCACCATCGACATAGGAATAGGACTGCTTGCCATCGAGGAGGGTGGTCTCTTCCTTGCTCTCCGCATCGATCACACGGAGTTGGGTGCGGTCTTGCAGGAAGGCTACCTTCTTTCCGTCCGGAGACCACATCGGTTGGAAGGTCTCCTCACCGTTGCTGAGAAGGAGCTCCTCCGTTACTGCGGTGGCATGGTAGAAGCTCAAGTCATCCTTTTGCGTGATTTCGGAGGTATAGAGATTCCAGCTGCTGTCGCGTTCTGAAGCGTAGAGGAGCTTCCGTCCCTCCGGATGAAAGCTCACCGAGCGTTCCTGCTCTGGAGTATTCGTGATGCGGCGGGTGATGCCGTGCTGGACCGAGGTGACGAAGATTTCGCCACGCGCGATGAAGGCTACCTCACTCCCATCCGGTGAGACTGCCATCTCTTTGACATCGTGGGAGTAGGCGACGGAATTGCGGTTCGTCTTGTCATCCACGCGCAGGGTGATCACGAGCTTACGTGGCTGGGCCTCCACATCGTCTTGCACGTAAATCCCACCGTGGAATCCGTAGGCAATCCGCCCGGTGCGGGCGCGCGAGAGGAAGCGCACCGGGTGCTTTTCAAACTTCGTTACCTGCGTTGGCTCTTCCGTGCCGAGCACGCTACGCCTCCAGACATTAAAGCTGCCGCTTCGCTCGGAGAGATAGAGCATGTCATTATAGTTCAGCCAGACGGGGTTCCGGTCTTCGCCGGGGAAGGTAGTCACCTGTCGGTGTTTCCGCGTCTCGGTGTCATAAAACCAAATGTCCCGAGCTATCGAGGAGTGATGGTGCTTTCTCCACTGATTCTCGTAGCCTTTCCGGTCATGATAGAGGAAACGCTTTCCGGAGAAGGAGAAATTGACCGCTTCCGCTGGGGTCGAAAAGATGCGGGTCACGCGGCGGCTGGTCTTCGGGTTCGCTGGTAATTGATAAAGTTCGCCCATGGAGC
Source organism: uncultured Verrucomicrobiales bacterium (assembly GCA_937969125.1). GTDB lineage: Bacteria > Verrucomicrobiota > Verrucomicrobiia > Verrucomicrobiales > Akkermansiaceae > SW10. Next base: position 3,105 of record CALBVA010000084.1, read on the forward strand.
CATTAGGGATCTCTAGCGAAGCCACAGTATCCTGTCGCGTGGACATAAAGAGGATGGCACTTCCATCACCGGTGAAGGTGGACGGAATGTCATGAGTGGAATGGAAGGTCAGGCGCTCCGGTGTGCCACCGGTCGCAGGGACGGTGAAGATATCGTGATTTCCGTAGCGATTCGAGGCGAAGGCGATTGTCCTGCTGTCGGGGGACCAGACCGGGTGGAAATCACGCGCGATGTGCTGGGTCAGCGGCACCGCCTGGCCTCCGATGGCAGGGACAGTGAAGAGGTCGCCACCATGGGTGAAGACGATGGTCTGTCCATCCGGCGAGATGACCGGAGAGCGGAGCCATTGATGATCCTGCGCGGAGAGGAGGGAGGCCGCAGCGAGCCAGAAGAGGGGAAATTTCACGAGGGGGAGGGGATGATAAAGAAAGGCTGCCGTCAACTGATGAGGAAGTGAGGAGGGGTGACGATTTACAAAGACCTTACAAAAGGATGTCCTCGTGGGTCGTTGTTGAGATAGCCTGTCTTCTTTCACCTTATGAAATGTTATCTTCTTATTCTCGTCTCCGTTGTTTTGTTCTGGAGTTCTCTCTTCGCTCAGGAAAGCAGCAATGCTGCGGCCGAGGCCCTGCTCGCAGGCGATCACGAGGCAGCCTTAAAAGTCTTGGGTGGAGACCTGGCGGCGCTGGCCAATGAGGATCCTGCCACGACTGAAGATGAGCTGCGACTGATCAAGGCACGATTGCTCCTGACAACAGGAAAGGCTGCGGAAGCGGTAGCGACCTGCGATGGATTACTGCGTGATTTTCCGGAAAGCCAGTGGCGGCATAAGGCGGTTTTCTTGAAGGCGAAGGCTCTCGCCTCCCAGCGAAAGTTCGCGGCGGCCCTCGAGATCTATGAGAAGGAAGCGGGACGAATCTTTTTTGCCGGGCGGCAGGATGAGGTCGCGGGGAAGTTGATCGAGTTTGCGGAGCTGTTTGAGAAAGAGCCTGCCGAGGCCGAGGTCGATGCTCCGAAGGCAGATTACGGGAAGGCATTGGCCCTGTATCAGCAGGTTCTGGAGACCGAGGCTTCTGAGGCTATCCGTGAGCAAGTCCGGTATCGTATTGTCTTGTTGCAGGGTAAGCTGCAACAGTGGACCGAGGCGGCTGCGGCAGCGGTCGCATATCTGAATGATTATGATCCGGAATGGCGTGGACTCATGGGGTCGGTCGGACGAATGACGAACACCAAAAACGAAGGGGTGAAGATGGAGGGGAAGAACCGTTATCAGGTTCGTTACCGGCATGCGGAAGCGTTGCACCGTGCGAAGCTCCGGTCACAGGCCGTGTCTTATCTGAAAGAGCTGGATGGGATTTTAGAACGAGGGGGTGAGGCGCAGAAAGCCCTCCGTGCCGATGCTCACTGGCTGAAGCTCATGGCAATGACCGCCGTTGGTGGCAATGTCCATCCGAAGGTGATGAAGGAATGGCTCACGGAATCACGCGAGTTCTTGAAACGCTATCCCGATCACATTTGGGCGATGCAAGTCGCTTTCAAGATCGCCTTCACCTACAATAATAAAGGAATGTTTGGCGAGGCCGAGGCTGCTTATCGGGCGTTTTTGGACGGTCGTGACTACGTGAAAACTTCCGAGAAACCACTAACGACCGACGCCGAGGGTACGGCGGACTTCGAGGCGCGAAAGAGGAAGCATGGCGAACGGATGGAATTCGCGTCCTATCGCTTGGGCTGGATGCTTCTCATGCAGAAAAAATTCGATGCGGCTGCGAAGCAGTGGACCGCGACGGCCCGCGATTTTCCTAACGGGAAGCATTGGGCGGACGCTCAGAAAGGTATGGTCACCGTGGCCTTTGAGAAGACGGTGGAAAAGATCCGGATGATTGCCGATGCCAAGGATCAGGACAAAGCGAGATCGGCGGCACGGGCATCGATCGAGAAGTTCCTCACCGCCCATCCTCTGGACTCCCGCGTGCCGGGACTTTTGATGACGCTGGGGGAAATATCTTTCCAGAAAGGGCTGGCCATGAAGAAAGTAAAAGAAGGATCAGGGAAGGAGTCCTTCGAAAAAGCAATCGCTGATTGGCTGACCCTGATTTCCAAATATCCCCAATCTGCCCATGCCGCGAGTGCCAAGCTGAGAATCGGCAAGGTCTATGAGGAGCAATTGAAGGACCTGGAGAAAGCGGTGAAAGCCTACTCCGATACGAAAGATCCTAAGGCCCGAATGCGCAGAGACGCGCTGCTCGGGAAGACCCTCACGGCGGCCTCAAAGCAGGTCGCGACCACCACCGGGAGGCCGATGGTAGAACTCAATCTGAGAAATATCCCGGAAGTTCAAGTGAAGCAGTATTGGCTGAATTTCGAATCCTTCTTTCAGAAAGCCCAGAACTTAAAGGATATCGAGGAGTTGGATATCGACCTGGTGGAGCCGGACAACACCTGGAAGGTGGAGATTCCCGGTTACGCAAAATATCTCCCAATCACTCATCAACTGGAGGTGTCTTTTCCGGAGAAGAAGTCCGGCGTCTGCGTCATTCGAGTCGAGGGTGGTGATTTGGAAAGTACGACAGTCGTCGTACGAAGTGACCTCGATATCGCGGTGCGCAGCAGTCGGAGCGAAGCCTTGGTCTTCGCTCACGACGCCAAATCGGGAAAGGTCATGCCGGAAGTGAAGGTGATTCTGGCGGACGGGGCTAAGATTCTCGCTACTGGCAAGACTGGGGCCGATGGAGTGTGGCGTTATCAGAATGAATCCTTAAACGAAGTGGCCGCCCTCCGGGTGCTGGCAGTGAGCGAGCGGGGCATCGCAACTCACGATCTCAGTCTCCAGAATTTAGTACGAGCGGAGGCAGATCAGGCCAAGGCTGTCTTTTACACTCCGCTCGCAGCTTATCGCCCAGGTGAGGAGGTCGACCTCAAGGCGGTAATAAGGGAGATGAAGGACGGGGAGTTCCTGGTGCCACCGGCTGGGCAGCGAAATTACCTCATGAAGGTCCTCACTCAGGGCGGACGTCTTCTGCTGGAGCGGAAAGTAGATCTGAGCGAGTTCGGCACCAGCGAGATGGAATTCACGATCCCGGATCGTGTGCAGGGCGACCTTGTGAAGGTGACCCTGGAGCGTGGGGCAGGTGAGTTGCGGAGGTCATTTTCAAAAGTGATCCCGATCCATCGAAACGTTCTAAGGCAGGCTAAGATTACTCTGGAGTTCGATCAAAAGGCGGTGAGGCAGGACGGGGAACTCATCGGCACTATCAGCGCGAAGTATCGCTGGGGCGCCCCGCTCGCGAATCGTAATTTGACTTTGGTGATGCCGGGAAGATTACAAAGAACCTTACAGACCGATGACGAAGGGAAGGCGAGCTTTCAGTATTCAGTCGCAGATGCCGGAAGTCTGGCCCTTCTCTTTGAGGTCAGGATGCCGGAGGTCGATGCAGAGCCTGCGCGGGCGATCATTCGTCGTGAAGATCGCGAATACTCTGTGTATGCCTCAATGTCACAGAAGGTCGTCATTGCTGATCGCGAGTTCGGGATCGAGCTACAAAGTAAAAAGACTGATGGCGGCGCCGTTTCACGGAAGCTCATGGTTAAGATTTTTCGTGAAGAAGGGCGGGTCACAGATCCACTCCTCGGAATCATCTCAGGCCTCAGTGAGCTTCAGAAGGGACGCGGGCAATCCGCCCCAGTGAGAGAAACGGAGCTCACCACCGACCCGAAAACGGGGAAGGTGAGAGCGGCCTTCAAGCTCACGGATGGTGGGAATTACTTCTACCAAATTTTTGACAGTGGACTTTCCGTCGATACGGGCCGCTTCTTTGTCTCCGATAGCACCGATGAACAAAGGCTGCACTTGCTCAAGGGGCTGCCCCATTATCGGGAGGGAATGACGGCCTCCTTGGAACTCTATTCCCGCCTTCCAGAGCAAACTCCAGCTCTTATCACGATCGAGAATTCCAGACTTCTGGAGTATCGAGTGATCGAGCTGAAAAAGGGCAGTCAGCAGATCGAAATTCCGATGACGGCGAGCCACTCTCCACACACTTTGGTGTCGCTGATGGCACTCGATGGGCGGAAGCTGCATAAGACAGAGCAGCAGCTCCGGGCGAGTCGATGGCTCGATGTCAATGCCGCCCTCGAAGGTGAGCCTTCACCCGGAGCCAAGGTTCAGGTGAAGGTCTTGGTGAAAGATGCTGGTGGCAAAGCGATGAAGGCGGAGACGGCGGTCTCCCTGATTCACGTAAATGATACTTCCGGAGCGTTGGACGGAGAGTTTGTGAGCTACTGCAGGGCTGGGTTTACTATGGGCTCCAATGTCGGCTTTCGACATCAGGGAAAACAGTGTAACGCCGACCTGACGATTCGGGAAGAGCTGCAGGTGGAACAGCGCGGTCGGACGTTTCTTAGTGAACAGGCTGCGGCAGGATACTTGAGTGATCTTGCGGTCCCGGTTGTCACGAATCCTGTTTTGCCCTTCGGCGATCGGGACGAATTTGCCGACGCCTTTTCTGATCGAGCACCTTCCCCCTCACTCCATCGCGAGAAAAGCGAGATCGTTCGCAGTGCGACTGTGGTCACCGACGAAAATGGCGTGGCTGTCATTGAGATTACCCTCCCAACTGGAGGCGGTGACTGGAAGCTTGTCGCTGAAGCCGTCACCACAAACGGGGCAACGGGTTCGGCGATTGAGAACGTTGCTATCCGTGAAGACCTCACCGTAAAGTCGCTCCTTCCTGGTAAGGTCTTAGAGGGCGATGTGCTGCAGCCGATCTTCGTCATCTCGCGGGACAAAACGACCGAGGCCGCGAAGGGGGCCCTGAAGCTCACCCGGACCGCAGAAAACGGTGAGCCGGTTGTGAGCAGTCATGAGCTGAACTTTGCGAAGGGGCAGGGGACGGTTGAGTTGTCGACTCCCCAACTCACCGCAAAGGCCGAATTCGAACTTACCGCGACGGTGACTCTTGGAAATCTCTCGGCGAG
>CALBVA010000085.1 GCA_937969125.1 uncultured Verrucomicrobiales bacterium
ACAGCTCGCGACGGCGTTCACACACAACCTCTCGCTCATCATGCGGCACTTGATCGGCTATGGGACAGTGAAGCAATGGTTAACCGGAAACCGAATGGGAGAAGCGCTAGCTTTCGGGCCCTTTTTTGCTGATTTCAAGAGCCCTAAGAGGTCTTTTTGACCTGGTCGAGTTGCTGGAAATTTTCGGCTTGGAAAATCCGCACCCCTTTTTCAACAGGCTGTTAAGTTGACGCAAATGGCTGGATGCCCTGCGTGTCGCAGCCATCTTTGATCTTGTTTTAGAAGATGAAATAATAATAGTTAAATCATGATTGATTTAGAGATTGGAAATTTTTCAACACTTGATCCTGACACCAGCCATGCTGCCTTCGCCGCAGCTCTTGCCAGGCCCACTGATGCCGAAGCTAGAGAATTTGAAGAAACCTTTGGTCAGGAAAAGTTCCAATCTCTCCAGCGCCTCGCCATCGCCGGATCCAGTCGTGGTCCCTCGCCCGGGAATGTCATCGTGCTGCCCGGGATCATGGGCAGCGAGCTCTCCTACAAGACAGTTTCTCAAAAGTGGAAGCGGATCTGGTTTAACCTCTGGCGCATCGGCCGGGGGCAGATGGATCTGCTCGATCTCGGCGGCCCCACTCTCCCCGCCCAAATCGGAGCGACCGGTATTTGGTATAAATACTATGCCGATCTCACCATGCAGCTCCACTCCGGCGGGTGGAATGTGAAGACCTTCTTCTATGATTGGCGGCTCGGCTTTGACACTCTCGCCGCCCAGCTCGCCGCGCATGCCGATCACTGGTTTGGGAAGAATGCGCCCTTCAGCATCGCCGCGCACTCCATGGGTGGCTTGGTTGCGCGAACCTTCATCAAGGACTACCCAGGCCGCTGGAAGAAAGCCGAAGGGAAGCTAGTGATGCTAGGCACTCCAAACCACGGCTCCTACGCCATTCCTCGCATGCTCACCGGCATTAATAAAAATGTCCGCCGCATCGCCGCCGTCGATCTGACCAAGAACCTGCACCAACTGCTTCAGGTTCTGGGAACCTTTCCCGGTGCCATCCAGATGATGCCCTCTCCCTTGAAACCCGGAGATCACAAATACCTCTATCAAGAAGACACTTGGGCTCCCTTTGGACGAGTCAGTCGCCAACTTCTCGATCAGGCTAAAAAATTCCACCAGGATCTCGCGTCCGTCGTCGATGGCGAACGCATGCACTACCTCGCCGGATACCGCTTCGCCACCGCCTCCGGAGTACGAGACTACGAAGACCTGGGGAATGAGGATGCTTATCACTACTCCTATGCCGGCGATGGCACCGTGCCTCACAACCTCGGCCTGCTGGAAGACGAGGGCGGTCATTCCATCCCCACCTCCTTCATCGAGGTCGAGCACGGATCACTCGGCTGTCACCGCGCCGCTGCCGAGGCGGTGCACCGCGTTCTCCTGGGAGAAGCCTCCGGCCTCCCATCGCGTTTACCCTCGCTCACCCGCTCGGAGAAGGCACTTTCCAAAGCCGCAGTCGGCAAGATTCACCTCCACGAAAAAGCTGGGGACGCTCGCCTTCAGTCTCTCCTCGATCATCAACGGACCAATCGCTCCCGCATCCTCGAGGACGATCCTGATCAGCCCGAGACCTCGCCTTCCCCGCTGGATCGCGAAGTCGCCGACCTCGTCCTCGACGGTCTTCTCGGCAGCACAGCAACCTCACCCAACACTCCACTCCCAACTACTCCCACCGGTCCGCCTCGGGACAATGACACTCCGGTCCAGAAGCCGGAAGTCTCTTCAAAAACCGACCCCCACCCGGTGACCGTTGCTCTTCTTCTCCAGGATATCGAGGACTACGTCACCCCACCCGCGCGGAAGTCACGCTCACGGAAGTCAGCCCGTGCCACCTTGGTCAGCGTCGGTCACTACCATGGCGTCTCTCCACAATATGCCGAGGCCGCGCTCGACCGTGGCATCAGTCGGATCCAGCCGGAGCCCGCCCGTGGCGGAAACATCATCCAGCTCCTCTTCGAGCGGGACATGATCCAGGCGGATCTCGGCAAGGGCACCCTCATCCCCGTCCCCGGGAATCCAGATCAGACCGTTTACCTATCCGGCATGGGCACCCCTGGAAATCTCGGACCCGGTGCTCTCATCATTCTCGTCAAAAATCTCCTTTGGACCGCGACCACCCTCGGTCATCGCCACCTCTCCTCTGTCCTCATCGGCTCCGGAGAAGGGAACCTGGATATCGACCGCGCCGTCGCGCTATGGATGGATGGGATCAGTGCCTTCCTCCGTGATTTTCCCAATCTCGCCTCATCTTGCCCGCGCCTCACCTTCCTCGAATACAGTGCCTCGAATGCCCGGAAGATCGCCGATGCTCTTGGCCGCGAGAAAACGAAAGGCAACTCCGCCCTCGCGCTCGATATCGAACTTCCCACCGAGGCCGCCATCGCGTCCTATGCCAAGTCACAGAAAAAGAAATCAGCACCGAAGGGCGAAATTGAAAACGTCAACCAGCCTTCCTCCTCGGAGTCCAGTGTCACCACCCGCCTGACCGTGCATCGCCAGGGGCAGGACTTTACCTTCTCCGCGCTCACCCACCAGGCTGCCATTCCGCAGCGGCCTTCGGAGATTGATCTCCGCCTCATTTGGCAGGCCAATGACCAACTCCTCACTCACCACAGCCTCATCGATCAATCGGGGACCGGCTACCTCATTCGCAAGCTTCTCGTCCCGGATGACATCTCGCGGAAGGTCATTGAACGTGCCTCGGATGAACCCATCGTCGCCATCCTCGACTCCACCACCGCGCGCATACATTGGGAAATGATCGCCTCAAAGGCCCTGCTACCCGGTGACTTTGCGGAAGAGAGATTCCTCGCCCTGCACCATCAATTCAGCCGCCAGCTCGCCTCGCGCTTCGCTCCTTTTCCTGAGTCTCCCAGTGCTGGGAAAAAGACCCTCCGCGCTCTCATCATTGCCGATCCCTGTGAACGGCACCCTCTCTATGGAGCCCTCGAGGAAGGTCAGGCTGTCGCCTCGATTTTGGAACAAGCCAACACTGTTCACCAGGACCTCAGCATCGAAGTGAAAACCCTCCTCGGTCCCCGGCAAGCCACCCGTATCGCCGTCCTCGAGGAGTTATTGAATACCCAATACGACATCCTCCACTACGCCGGCCACTGCGAATACGACACTGTAAACCCCGAGTTCTCCGGCTGGCTTTTCGATGTCGATGACAAGGGCGAGAAGGAGCTACTCACCGCCTGGGAACTGGAACGCCTCGATCGCGTCCCACCCTTTGTTTTCTCGAATGCCTGCGAATCCGGGATCACGCCTGCCCGTCCGGATGCGCGAAATGACCACCTGCCCGCCAGTTTCGCGGAGTCATTCTTCGCACGTGGAGTCACCAACTTCATCTGCACCGGCTGGCCCGTCAATGACCACGCAGCTCTCACCTTTGCCCGCCGCTTCTACCGCGGCATCCTCGGCCTTGAATCAGAAACCCTGTCCACTGAAACCCTCGGCCAAGCCATCCTGCAATCCCGCCGCCTCCTCGCCAGTGAAGTCACCAACCCCGGCTTCATCCAAACCTGGGCCGCCTACCAACACTATGGTGACCCGACTGACCACGTGATCCACATCCCCGGTTAGAGGACTTTTATCCCAAGCCCAACCCCACTCCCCATGGACTTCCGAAACCAGAAATTTGAGATCGCCATCTCCTACTCCGGAACCAACCGCGACTTCGTCCGCAAGGTGGATGAGCACCTCATGGAGTATCTTGATACCTCAGAGGTTTTCTACGACGAACGCTATACCGCCCACATGGCCCGGCCAAATCTTGATGGAGTGCTTCGGAAACTTTATCGCGACCGGGCCCGCCTCGTCGTGATCTTCATGTCGGAGGGCTACGGTGATTCGCCCTGGTGTGCGGTTGAGCTGAACGCCGCCCGCGAGGCCTATCAGGCGAAACCAGAATCCGCGCCCATGCTTTTCTCGGCGGACCCACCTCGACAGCACGGATTCACAATGGATCACGCGCACCCAATCGACGATCAGGAACCAGCCGAGATTGCAAAACTGATCCTTGAGCAACTTAAAAGCCGTCACAAACGGTTGACCCTGAAATCTTACAGCCTGCGGCGGCGAAATCATGTCTTTGGGATTCTGGGGACTCTCATTGCCCTCGCTGTTGCGGTCTTTTTCGCCCTAGAATCTCGGACCGTCGGCGCTGACGAAACTCCTGGAATCATCTCCATGGTGATCTTTGTCATCAGTAGTCTGGTGCTCACTTTTTGTGGCTATCGCTTCATCGCGCTGGGTAGAAAGCCGCCCGAGTATCAATCTCCACCTTCTCATGCTTACGCGAACGGCGAATCGACTCCTATTCCTCATGGCGGAGGGGGTTCTGAACAGGCCTGGCAAATCTACGCCCGGGAGCTGGAAGAATACCACGAGCGAATCCGCATTGAACAAGCAGGTATGATGCGTAATCAGCGCGAATCGCGATTCATTCTTCTCTGGTCTATTATCCTCTCCGTGGTCCTTGCGATTGTTCATTTTGTCACTGAGCTCGCTATCCGCCACACCGATAAAGAGTCCGGCGGACCGGTCAGCTTTTTAGAAGCAGCCATTCCTAGCGGAAAAGAAAAGACCCCGGTCAGCAAGCCCTGGGACCTCCTTCGCGATCTTGAAATCTACAGCGCTCATTGGCAAATCGGCCTCCTGTATATAGGCATCACCTCACTGGTCTGCTTTTGGATCGCCAATCGAGTGCAGTTTCCTCTTCGGAGCTGCCTCTTTCTCGGCATCTGGCCGGCCCTGTATGTCGGCCTCGTTTATGTCCTCTTCTCCGCCGCCCAAAATTATCAGGGTCTCTTCCAATCAGATCCACCGGACTCCATTCACTCCTTCACCGGCGAACCGGGAAACTTTTATGTCATCGTCCACATTGTCCTCATCCCGGCCGCTTGCCTGGTATGCGCTGCGGTCGCAGGCATCTTCGGACGTATTGCACGTGGACCAATCAGAAAGGCTCCCGAATCCCCGCATCAGGCCTCTCTCGAGTCGGGACTCGGTCAATGAGACAGCTATAAAAAACTAAAGACCACTCGCAATCATTTGCGAAATTCGATGGAAGCTAGACTCTGTCATGAGTTCACGGTTTTCGGCGGAGTCTAGGTTGTTATTGAGGAGCTTTGCCAGGTTCTCGTCATCGTCCGGGGACTTTTTCCGGACTGACTTGATGTGCTTCCAGAGTTGGTCGAGGGCGGCTTTGCTTGAGAGCCAATCGTTGTTGTTGTTTTGGAGGATCTCCTCGGAGTCTCCTTGTGGGGTGTCTTTGGGGAAGTTGCAGCGGTCGTAGGTCAGTTCGCGGGGGCGTTCTACCGGGGGATCGAGGAGCCACCTTGCCAGTTGGCCGGCGGCACCGCGAGCGACTCCAAGAATGAAGCAAGGGCGTTTCGCCTCGAAAGCAGCGAGGGCTTCTTCCCAGATTCCTGGCATGAGGCCGGAAAATTCCGTGAGTTTTCCGCCGATGAAAACGTGGGCGTGAGTTTTAAAACTGAGGGATTGGTTTTGGATGAGCGAGCAGGTCACTTCGTCGCTGCAGGCCAGTCGTCGGGCATGGGTTCCGCAAATGAGGCGAGCGAGTCGGGTGGATTTGGTGTCGTCAGCGGGTTTGAAACGTTCGTTCTGCTGCCGCGATTTTTCCTCCAGTTCTTCACGGTCTTCATGGGGCACGCGGGCGTCTTCCGGATTGATTTTAATGAAGGAGCAGGTGTTGATCCATTGAGCCTCGGTGGAGGAATCGATGGCCCTGGTGTGGGGCCAGTAGGAGAGATTGATGAGGCGTGGGTGGTGCCTTAATTCCTCCTCGGGCGAGAGTTCGTGGTCCTCGGGTAAGGCCGAATTTTTCTCGCTGCGTTCGGAGAGGAGGAGTTCAAGAAAAACCTGGGTGAAGTTCACCCGCTCTTGTTTCCAGGGCTCGGGAGGGCGGTCGTGGTTCGGGAGGGCGCCGGCGTAGAGAAGGGAAATTTGCTGCCGGAAAAAGGGACGAAAAATCGCACGGATGAGTTCGACGGTATGGTCGTCGCCGATCCCTTGGCGTAAGATATCCGGCGAATTTCCCACTGAGACCGCGATGACCTTGCCGGCCAGGGGCGAGTGATCCAGTGAGTCAGCGGTCACCTCATTCCAGGCGGTTGAGCCGAAGGCGCAGAAGTTCAGGCGGGGGTAGAGCTGCTTCAGCCCCTTGACCTCGATGCTGGTGAGGCCGTGGCCGGGGTGATGGATGGTGAGGTCATTTTCAATCTCACCGTTCTTCTCGCGGTAAACGCGGCGCACTTCCTCGATGAGGACGGGATCCGGGGGGCGATTGATGATGAGGGCGGGATTAGTCATGCGCTCGGGTGAGAGCAGGGCGGTGCGCTCGGCGAGGAGGCGGTAGAAATTTGAGAAGAGAATTTCGCGGAGTAGGGTGACGACGGCGAGGCGTTCGGCGCCGGGCTTCCACTGGAGGCAGGAGGCGTGACCCAGTTCAGGAATGGTGCGCGCGATTTTTTGGCCGGCGAGATTGCTCACCATGACCACGGGCATGGAGGAAAAGATGGGGGGCTTTCCAGGGTGGTCGGCGAGCGGAGGTTGCTCAACGGGATTGAGAAAATCTCGGATTTCCTTTCGGCACCAAGGGCGGTCGGCGTAGTGATCACCCTGAATGACGAGGAGCCCGGCGGAGTCCTCGCTGAGGGATTCTTCAATGACGTCCCCGAAATTGTGACCGTAGGCGATGTCATTTTCATCAAAGAAGGATTGGCACTGCGTTTCGCTACTGATGAAGTTTTTGATGAGCCGTGGCACCTCAATCCCGTCGGCCTTGGCGTGGCTGAGGAAGATTTTGATCGGGTCGGGTTTTCCGAAGTTGTTTGCTGGATGATGGCGGCGATAGATGGCCTCCCGCAAGCGGAGGCAGATCGCCTCGGTCAACCGGGTGAGAAGGAGTTCATCCGGCCGAGTTTCTCCCCTGTTCTTTGACTGGTCCGATTCGTAGCGGATGAAGTTCAGCCGATTGAGCGCGCCGGGGATTTGGTAAGCGGTGTCATCGATGGCGACGGGAAGGGCGTAGGTCCGGGCCTGATGAGCGGCATTGAGCTGGTCGTCATTGGCCGGGGTCAGCTGCTTTTGCAGGTAGGTCCGCCAAGTGAAGGAGGCGACCATGTGAAAATCGATGAGGGGGATCACGATATTGTGATCGCAGCCAGGATAGATCTCGGGGATGTTCTCCTTCAGAGCCTCATTTTCTGATCCGTAACAGCGGAAATAGACCGGGATGCCCTCTCCGGTGGGCAGGCGGAACCAGTGATAAATGTGGCGAGCTAACTCCAGGCCACCTTCCATTTCGGCATGCCAGAGGACATAGATGCGGACCGGAGTTCTGGTCCCAAGGGCGATTTCGGTTTCGGAATGGTCCTTCATTCGGATGCGGGATTTGTTTCTTTCTCAGCTTCGGCAGTGGCCTTTGTCTCTTCCGGAGAGGTGGGCTCAAGGAGGCTCTTGGCGAGGATCTGGAACCACTCCTCGATGTTCTCTGGCTTATTTCCGTCCATGAGGCAGTGGCCAAAGAGACCGCGGGCGGCATGGACGCCGAGCTGACGGTAGGCCTCGAATTGTTCCTCATTGAAAAATTGATCCAGGGTCGTCTGGTGCGGGAAGGTGGGATTGCAAGAGCGATAGCGTTTAACCAGTTCTGACTCATCACCGGTGACGGAGAGCTTGAGATAGAGGAGCAAGCCGGTCCCGGCTGGTTGATCGCCAGCTGCTGGATAGGTGACGCGGCAGAGGTGGTAGTGGGAGCGGCTGAGGCGGGTCTCGGGATGAAGGCGGAAGTCATCGACATCCGGCTCGATTCTGATGCCGAAATCGATCTGAGCGTGGCGCACCAGGGTCATGAAGCCGTGGAAGGAGAACTCCGGATCGGCCTCGCCATCGACACAGACGATGTATTTGGTGCGGCGTCGGAGGAGTTCGTAGGTGGCGAGGTTTTCAATGTGTCCGCCATCGGAGAGATTCACCCAGTGTTGCTTCTCGGACATTTGCATGCCGAGCATTTCGCGGAGAAGACAGAAGAAGCCGGGGCTTTTGCCCTCCGGGAGCCCTCCAAATTTTCCGGAGTTGGCCCTTCGGATCCAGAATCCCATGCGGGCATTGAGGACAGTCATGAGAGCGCGGACCATAGCCAGGGAATGGAGACCCATATGCGAGGAAAAAGCGCCCCCGGAAATGGCCATCGCAGTGGCGAGGTCGGCAGGCTTGCCATTCATCTCCCAGTCTTCAGTCCGTTCATAACCGGTGACTGGCGAGCCGGTGTAGTGCTTTGAGAAGAGGAAGAAATCAGACTGTCGGTCGCGCAGGCGGTCATCTGTGCTGGTGGGCAGGTTGACGGTGGCATTGATGAGGTGGTAGGGCGCGTGGCGACTTTTGTTGATGTCCTTCAGCTCAAAGTCGTGGTGTTCGTCGTCCTCGGTTTCGACAAAAGTCTTGCTGAGGCGATTTCGGTAAAGCCGGTGAATCGCGGTGTGATTGATATTCAGAAAGAGAGCCGCAATGGTGGTGAGAGCGAGGAAGAGGACGATCAGGAGCACTGTCCCGTCAGGGCATGAGGGAAAAATCTCT
>CALBVA010000086.1 GCA_937969125.1 uncultured Verrucomicrobiales bacterium
GCGGTGATGTTAGGATCGTTTAACTTACCAGCCTGATAACGCTCATTGCCCTTCATGAGATCTTCCAGAACGGAATCGGGAGTCATTTTAGACTGCACCTCTTTTGTGGGAGGAAGGAGAGTCTGGGCAGCAACAAAGGCAGTCGCAACGAGGGCCAGCGACGTGGTGGTCAGGGTCTTGATTTTCATGATTTCGGAAATTACTAAGATTTCACTGGGATGTTAGAATGAAAACCCGATATCGCAACGGGATGGTGAGTGTTTTTTTGCGTTTTCATCGGCGGGTTCGGAGTGGATTGAGCTGAGAGTCGGAACACCTTGGCGATTAGCCATTAATTTTAGGTTCTGAAATCCCTCCGAGAATAGGCACCGAGCCTCATCACCTAGTATCACCCTCACCTCTCCGGCGGCGCAGGGGGTGGCGGGGAGACGGTGTCATCTTCGGGGCGGTCCGGGAAAACGGCGTCTTGCCAGATTTGCTTTCCAAAGTTGCCTTCGACGATGTTTCCGGAGTTGAAAAGGAGTTGGACGCCAGCTTCGATGATGAGGCCTGCTTCGCCATTCTTGGTAGCTCGGTTTCCTTTCAACTCCACCCTTTGGCTCCCATCGGCGATGACGATTCCGCCGAGTTGGTTGTCATGCGCTTCGCAATCATGCAGCAGGAGTGCTTTGACGTCAGAAAAGTAGAAACCGATCTCGCGGTTTTGTTCACTTCGAGATGTTTTAATCGTAACCTTTTCCTCCGATCCTAGGGCAGCCAGTCCGGCACGGCCGTTTTTGATGAAGCGACAATCGGAGACCTGCCCGGCGGCTCCATCCCAAAAGTCGATGCCGTGATGGAGGTTATTCTCGGCGGTGACCTGATGAAGGCGGGCCGATGACTTCGTGCCATTTACGGAGAGACCATCCCATCCGCTATCGGATAAGGTCGTGAAGTCGATACGCGCCTGCCCGCCGTCCAGCACTGCAATGCCGTGGCCACTGGCGCGGGTGATGAGAAGGTCTTCGAGGTGAGCTTGGCCGCCATCAATAGCAACGACGGGATAACGTTCCTCATCATTCACGAGGCCCTTGTGACGAAGGGTCATGCTGGCGATGCGGATCTTCCCGACACCCTGCGGCACGGTGACGACAGAGCCATTTTCAGGGGAACACTCGATGATGGTCTCAGCGCGGCTTTCGCCGATAAGCTCGACCCCGGCGGGGATGATGAGGGACTCGCTATAGGTTCCTTTCGCCACGAAGACGCGGTCATTGACCTTCACTACTCTGAGGGCGTTTTGGATGGTTGGGTAATCAGCAGGTACGCGGACGACGCGACCGTAGGCGGACATTTTTTGGTAGAGTTCGCGGATCTCCGGATTGGGATCCAGCCGCATCGCTTTCTCGACGAGAGCCAGGGCTTCGGTGGAATGAGTGCCGTCATCAAGCTCGCGAGCCTTGGCAAGAAGCTCGGCGGCCTTGGCCTGATCTTCCCGTAATCGTAAGGCAGCCTCGTCCGATCTCCGCCGGAATTCCGCGAGGCGCGGGTGATCCGGGCTGGCTGTGGCAAGTGCTGAGATCCGGGCTTCGGTCTCCTTCCAATCGCGCCCGTTCAAAGCCTCCTCGACAGCCTCCACCATGAGGAGGGTGCGGGTTTTCACGCTGCCCTCGGCGATGCGCTTCCGGAGAGCAGGGAGTTTTTCGTGATTGGAATCGAGCTTTTCGACCTTGGCGAGAAAGCCCTCGGCCTCACTGAATTGTTCGGCTTCCAGCGCAGCACGGACATTCCCGAGCAGAAAGCCGACCTGCTGGCCGCGTTCTTCAATGCGGCTCGCTTCCAACTCCTGCAATGCGGCGGTGATTTGTGCCGAGGGCTCACCGCTGACCTGCATGAGGTCGATGAGTTCGCTGGCCTCGTCCCAGCGACGTTTTTCGATGGCTTGCGCGAAAAGCTCGCGATTTCGATCAAGATCAACATCGTCGGACGTCGGACTTCCACCAGTATCGAGGAACGATTCGAAGACGTAAAACCCGATTCCGATCACCGCCATCAGAAGAGAAAAAAAGACCAAGAAAGAAAGGAACGAGAATGGCTGCTTTCTCTGAGAGTGCTTCGGAGGATCACCCTCTCCATTTCCGAAGGGCAACAAGGGCTGTGACGGATCGTCCACAAGAAAAGGAGGCCTTAAATCGCGCGAAATTGCAGTATCAAAAAGTGAGGTGTCGTGATGACGACCCTACCAAAGACCATACTTTCCATAGGCCATGGCATAGGCGGCCATGGTAGCATTGGCCACGCCGTGCATCACGACAACGGCAAGGAGGCTGCGGGTCCAGACGGTGACTCCGTAAGCGATTGAGCCGTAGATCAGGGCACCGAGCCAATCGATAGGCGCATGCGCGAGCATGAAGGCAAAGGTCACGATGAGGAAGGAAATCCAGGCGGGCTTACCGAAGGGGACCTTCCAATAGTTGCCATCCATATCGAGGAGAAATCGCATTAGGAAACCTCTCCAGAATATCTCCTCAACCAAAGAAACGATCACAATCGCACGGAAAAGCCGCAGAATGAGCGAAGCCCAGTAAGCGGCGGGATTGTCAAAAACCCCGGGATCAAAGCCCTCGGTCCGCGGAGCCATGCCATGGAGCGAGGCGAAGAAGCCATCGGGCTTCCCGCTGGTCATGCCGAGGTGATCGTAGAGTGTGGTGGGAAGGAGCCAGAAAGCGATGCCAACGAAGCCCGCGAAGACGCCAATCCAGACTTTATTAGACCAGCGGAACTCGTAGTGCTTCCAAAAAAAAGCGAGGACGGCGAGGCAAACTACGGTCTGGATGGGGTAGAATAACTGCTCCGGCCAATGTTGATACCACGGCGCGTTGTCATGCTCCCAGAGAATGGCCTCACCGACGAATTGGTAGATGAGATTAAAGATCATGAAGACCGCAAAGGGGGCGACATAGGCGTAAGTGCGGTTCTCGCGCCAGACCTTCAATTGTTCCATCATCGGTTTTTCGTAGAGGAATTCGAAATTCTAAAGCGTCCCGATATACCGCTTCATCGCGGTCATGGCGGTTTTCAAATCATCCATGCCGGTGGCGTAGCAACAGCGGAGGAAGCCCTCGCCGCTTTCACCGAAGGCATCTCCGGGAACGGCCGCGACTTGCTCCGCTTCCAGCAGGCCCATCGCGAATTCCTTACTACTGATCCCGAACTGACTGATATCCGGGAAGACGTAGAAGGCTCCACCGGGAAGGTGACAATCGATCCCCATCTCGTTGAGACTTTCCACGAGGAAATTCCGGCGACGGCGGTATTCATCCTTCATCGGCTGGTAAAGGGCCTTGCCGCCAGAGAGAGCTTCCAAAGCCGCAGCCTGACTGGTGATGGGGGCGCAAAGAATCCCGTATTGGTGAATCTTCATCATGGCCTCGATGAGCTCCGGCGGGGCACAGGCGAAGCCGAGGCGGAAGCCGGTCATGGCGAAGGCCTTTGAAAATCCGTGAAGCAGGATGGTGCGCTCACGCATGCCGGGCAGGCTCGCGATACTGACATGCTCCTGACCGTCGTAGCGGAGTTCGCTGTAAATTTCATCACTGAGGACGATGAGATCGTGCTCGATGCAAAGCTTCGCGATTCCCTCCAAATCCTCCTGCGACGCGACGGCACCGGTGGGATTAGTGGGGAAATTTAGCATCACGATCTTCGTTTTATCAGTGATGGCGGCCGCGAGAGCCTCCGGTTTCAGGGAGAAGCCATTCTCCTTTTTCGTGGCAACCGGCACCGCTTTTCCGTGGGCCATCACGATGCTGGGCGAGTAGGAGACGTAGCAGGGCTCGTGGTAGATCACTTCATCGCCCGGATTGACAAGAGCGCGGAGGGCCAGGTCCAGAGCTTCCGAAACGCCCACAGTGATGAGGACCTCACTCTTCCCGGCATACTTTACGTGGAAGAATTCATCGACATACTCCGAGATCTTATCGCGCAGGGTGAGCAGGCCAAGGTTCGAGGTGTAGCTGGTCTCGCCCTTCTCCAGCGAATAGATCGCGGCTTCGCGGATGGACCAGGGGGTGACAAAGTCCGGCTCCCCCACGCCGAGGGAGATGACGTCATCTCGACCGATGACGAGCTCAAAAAAGTCGCGAATGCCGGAGCGGGGAATGGCCTGGAGATGTCCGGCCAGCTTGGATTGGATGTCCATGTGGTGGGGAAATTTTTAGGGGGAAACCGGAAGGCGGGCGACCTCATCCTCGCCACCGAAAAGGAAACCATTTTCCTTATATGATTTCAGACGGAAGTGGGTCGCGGTGGAAACCACGCCCTCGATAGTGCTGAGTTTCTCCGCAACAAAGGCCGCGACGGCGAGGAGATCCGCACCCTCGACGAGGACTAGAAGATCATATCCGCCGCTGGCGAGGTAGCAGCTTTTCACCTGCTCGAAGCGGGCGATACGGCGGGCCAGTCGATCAAATCCCCCACCCCGCTCGGGTGTCAATTTCACCTCAATAAAGGCCGTGACCAAATCTCCACCAACATGCGCGGGATCGACCATGGCCTGATATCCAGAAATGGTGCCATCGGCCTCCCAGGCCGCGACCTGGGCCTTCACTTCCTCCTCAGTCATGCCGTCGACTTGGGCGGCGAGAGCAGCAGGAGATTGTTTGGCGTTTCGGCGAAGGAGATCGAGGAGGTCGGACATCGTGGAGGTCTGTAAATGATTTAGTCCCCGAAGGAGATGCCAACGGCCCGAGCGGCCTTGACGACCTCAGTATCGGACTCGACGAGACGGAGTTCCTTGACCGCATCAATAATGGGAACACAGCCGACGTGGTAGCTGTGATAACTCACCATCTGTCCGAATTTTCCTTCCTCCGCGAGCTGAGCTGCCATCACGCCGAAGCGCATGCCGAGGATACGGTCCAGCGGAGTTGGTGTGCCGCCGCGCTGGACGTGGCCGAGCACGGTGCAGCGGGTTTCCTTGCCGGTGAGTTCCGCGATCTTATGGGAGACCTGTTCACCAATTCCGCCGAGGCGGACTTCCGCACCTTCATTGGCATCGATGGTGGCGAGTGCCCCATCGGGATTTCGCGCACCTTCCGCCACGACGACAAGCGAGCTGGTGTAGCCCTGTGCTTCGCGGGTTTTCAGGTGCTCGGCGATCTTCTCGTATGAGAAAGGAATTTCCGGAAGAAGGATGACATTAGCCGCACCCGCCATGCCGCCCCAGAGGGCAATCCAGCCCGCATGGCGACCCATGACTTCCAGGACCATCACGCGTTTATGCGACTGCGCAGTGGTATGGAGGCGGTCGAGCGAGTTCACCACCGTGCTGACGGCACTATCGAATCCGAAGGTCATGGAAGTGGCCTGGAGGTCGTTATCAATGGTCTTCGGCACGCCGATAATCGGCCAGCCCTGCTCATAGAGTTGATGCGCGGTGGTGAGGGAGCCATCGCCACCGACGACGATGAGAGCGCCGATCTCGAGCTGGTCGAGAGTCCGCTTGGCCCGGTCCACGATTTCCTGCGGGACGCGGGCGACGTCTCCTTCGCCGATCTTGGCGGCGAAGTTCCCCTTATTGGTAGTGCCGAGAATGGTGCCGCCCTGCTTGAGGATGCCCTCAGTGTCCTTGGGAGTGAGAAAAGTGAAATCACCGGGAGGGAGGAGGCCTTCAAAACCATCGCGGAAGCCAATAGTCTCCCAACCTTTTGAGGCGGCCGCGCCGACGACTCCATGGATGACGGCATTCAGTCCGGGGCAGTCGCCCCCACAGTTCAATATTCCAATTCGCATGTTTCGTGTGGGTATTCGGTGGTGTTGAGAAATGTTCCCTTATTAAGAACGGGAGAAATTTACTGGGGGTTCGGGACGGTGAGCAATTCACGTGCCTGTCCGACGGTCGCGCCCTGCGCACGCCAGCCATCATAGGCGGCCCAACCTTGGGAGATCAAAGTGCGGGTGATGGCCCAACGGTCCGCGCTTCCCAGCGTAATGATAATGAGGCGACGGCTGGTCAGGAGCGAGCGACCATCAGTCTGTTTCTGGACGATGGGCTTCTTTTCCACGCTGGTGGCAGCGCATTGGCCGGCGAGATTGCTCAATCCGGTCCGGATTCCGCTGACTCCGTTCTTCCCGATGAGCTGGTGGGTATTGCCTACTTTAAATGCGCGCTTCTGGCCGGCGCGGATGGAGGAGATGGTGCGGCTCTTCTGCTTCACGTAGAACTGAAAGCCGGTATTCCGCATGGCGTAGATCGAAAGGCGGGCCATATCGCGAGCGGTCGAACTGCTGCGACTGGAGCCATCCAGACCGGTAGGATTGGCGAAGCGGGTCTTCGACATTCCGAGACCACGAGCGAGATTATTCATCTCCTTCACGAAAGCCCCGACGGGCGAGGAACCGCCGGAGCGGGACTGGATCGAGCGCCCAGCATGGTCCGCCAGAGTGTGCGCGGCGATATTGT
The DNA here is from genome assembly GCA_937969125.1 of uncultured Verrucomicrobiales bacterium. GTDB lineage: Bacteria > Verrucomicrobiota > Verrucomicrobiia > Verrucomicrobiales > Akkermansiaceae > SW10. The sequence continues at coordinate 6,443 of CALBVA010000086.1, forward strand.
CAGACCCGAGAAGCATGGAATACATGGCCTCCCGGATAGAGATGCGGTCTCCAGGTTGGAGCGCCATGGGATTCGAGCCGCCAAGTCCGAGAACCTCATTGGGCACGACCATCATCTGGCTCATGGAGGTTTGGGAGAGATTGGCCCAATCCAGCACCACCATGGCGGTGGCGATCTTCGCGAGGGAGGCGACGGGGCGCTTTTGGCTGGCATTCAGCTCGAGGAGGATTTTTCCGCTGTGGGCCTCGACCGCGATGTAGCTTTCCGAAGCTGAGACAGCCGACGAGAGGAAGCCCGCGACGAGGACGAAAAGCAGGCAGGCTTTTCGAAAGAAGGAGAGCTGAGAATGTCGCGGATTCATGGTGCGGCGGGATTTCGGAGGACTCTAGTGTCTCCCCCATCCAAGACAATCCTGAATCCTGAATGCCGGGTGATGTTTTTGTTTCTCATTCTTAATTTTCCCCTTGCCGTCTGAAAGGAAGTCCGGTGGAATGTCATCCGTAATGAGAAAGCTCCTACTGATCACACTCGCACTCGGGATCATCGCTCCCGTCATGGGCGACATCCAGGCTCCTCCGGGAACCCGCTACACCTCCGCTCGTAAGCTCGGACGTGCCATCGGTAACATCCTCTACGGTATTGTTGAAATCCCAGAGCAGATCGTCCGCAAGACCGAGTCCCAAGGCAGCAAGGTCGGCTGGTCCTACGGTGTGGTCGATGGAACCCGCCGTGCCTTCAAGCGCATGGGCTACGGTTTCTACGAACTCGTCACCTTCCACTGCCCCACTTATCACGGCACCTTTAAGCCACCCTACACCCGTTGTGGTGCTGATGACCGGATCGAGATGAATCCTCGCGAAGGTCTTTCCGAATTCCCACCCGAGCTTGGCGCTGAGTCCTACTTCCGCCACTCCCGCTCGCAGAAGTGGTAATCCGGTCCTGACCGATTATTTTTTTTCAAAGCCGCCCTCTTCGGAGTGCGGCTTTTTTCTGGGGTCTAAGGGAGGCTGTGAGTGTCGTGATCTCTCATTAGACAATCTATCCATTTAAAAATCCGGCACGCTTTGAGCTATCCCGCCCTCAGATGATAGAACCGCATGCCAGTTTCGAGAGTGATCCCCGGCGCATTTTGATCGTGGAGGCTGAGCCTGAAACACGCGAACTCCTGCGGGTGGGATTGGCCTCCTGCGGCCTCCTCATTCAGACTGCGAAGGACGGGGCTGAGGCTCTTTCACACCTCGAATCCGGGGAGTTCGATCTCGTCCTATTGGATCTCCGTATCCCGGATATGGACGGATTGGAACTGATCGAAACCCTCCGGACACAGCGGAATTTCACTCGGATCATCGTGACCAGTCCCTACATCCCGAAGACGGTTGTCTTGACGGCAATCTCTCTGGGCGTGACGAAGTTCATGGATCAGCCAACGAATCTGCGCCTCTTCCGAAATCTCGTGAAGGAGGTCTTGCAGGGAGAAGAGACCCCGGAGCGGCGAGCCTTTCGCTTCGCACGAAAACTCAACTTTGCCGAAGCCGCTCGCACTCTGGAATACCACCCTAAGCCGGATCCGGAGATCGTAATCTGGAAGCGGGTATTCGACCGCCTCGCTTTCGGCCGCAGCGATCAGGATCTCAGCGAGTTTTCCAACGACATCATGGAGTATGCCATCGCGCGAAACTAGGTTCCCAGCTTCCAGATTGGTAAAAAGGAAAAGACGAACGATGATCACGGAGATTTACCTCATCTCAGACTGTTCCCATGGGCCTTTCTCATTCTTTTCTTTTTGCTCCTTTGGCAGCACTGACAATGCTCGCCATTGTCCCCGGATGCACCACCGTTCCGGCCCCCACTCGGGTGAACGATGCGGGACTACCCACGAGCTTTGAAGGTCCGGCACCGGAGGCTCCGGAGATCGCCTCTTCGCTTAAGACTCTTTTCTCTGCCCCGGAGCTCAACCGCCAAATCGATCGCGCCCTCAGACGAAATCCAGACCTCCGGACCGCTGCGCTGCGGCTGGAGGAGGCGGGATTCAATACGCGAAGATCCAAGGCCACCCTCCTTCCCTCCCTCACCGCCAACACAAGCCGCTCGCGGTCGAACACTGATTTTCAGGAAGAGGTTTTCACCGGAACTCTCGATGCCCGCTGGGAAGTCGATCTCTGGGGACGACTCCGTGCGGGGGTCAATGCCGCCTCTCTCAATGAAACCGCGCTTTCCTACGACCTAAGATCGGCCCACCAGTCCATCGCCGCACAGACCGCCCAGGCTTGGTTTAATCTCGTCTCCGAAACCCAACTCCTCAGACTTACCGAACGCTCGCTGAAAAACTTCGAGAACACTCTGCGCCTGGTCGAAACACGCTTCGAGGCCGGCTTGGTCAATCTCGGCGACCTCGATCTCGCCCGCACCGACGTCGAAACCACCCGGGCTCAGCTTGCCGCCCGACGTGACGAGCGGGACAAAGCCGCCCGCCAGCTCGCCGCCCTCACCGGCGATTACCCCTCGGCGAATCTCAGTGCTGCTAATTTCCCCTCGCTCGCCAAATCGGTCCGGCCCGGAGCCCCTTCCACCCTCCTGATGAAACGACCTGACATCGTCGCCGCCTACCACCGCATCCGCGCTGCCGACGCCAATGTCACCGTAGCCCATCGCGACCTCTACCCTAGCTTCACCCTCACCGCCTCGACCGGGCAACGCTCGCCTACCCTGCGGCAGCTGGCGAACTCGAACTTTAACACTTGGTCCATCCTCGCGAACCTCAGTGCACCCCTCCTCGATGGAGGCTCACGACGCGCCGAACTCGGCTCCGCGAACTCCCGTGCGAAGCAGGCCCTCAGCCAGTATCAGGCCACCGTCCTAACCGCACTTCGAGAGGTCGAGGACGCCCTCGGCTCGGACCGCTACCTAGCCAGTCAAGAGGCCTCGACCCGACTCGCGCTCAAGGCTGCCCGCAGTGCCGAAAGCCGCATCCAACGAAACTACGAATCGGGTCTCCTTGAAATCCTCTCCCTGCTCGAAACCCAACGCCGCGCCTTCCTCACCGAAGAGGCCCTCATTAACGTGCGCACCCTCCGCTTCCAAAACCGCGTCCGCCTTGCCCTCGCCAGCGGTCGCGCTCTCTGAATCCTTCCCGCCATGAAAATCGCGCTGCGAATCATCACCCCCTTCGTCATCATTGCCGCCGCTGTTTTCGGCTTCATCTTTCTGAAGGGCACCGCCCCGGAGCCGAAGAGCCGCGTCCCGAAACCCGTCATCCCCGAGGTCAGCGTAGTCAGCCTGTCGCCTGCAGATCACAATCCTCCCGTCCTCAGCTACGGCACCGTCAGCAGCTATTTCGAAACCCAGCTCACTCCAGAGATCAGCGGGCGTATTATCGAAGTAGCCCCCGAATTCCGTCTCGGTAATACCGTGAAAGAGGATGCCATCCTCATCCGCATCGACCCCACCGATTTCGAGGCTGCCCTCGCCCGCGAAAAATCCCTCCTCACCGTGGCCCAGCGCACTCTTGCCGAGGAAGAAATCCGGGCTCAACAAGCCGCGTCCGACTGGAAGGCCTCCGGTCGCGATCTCTCGAAAGCCTCCCCCTTCGTCCTTCGGAAGCCCCAACTCGCCGCCGCACAGGCGAACATCGACAGCGCGCGTGCCTCCATCGAAAAAGCCCTCGCCGACCTCGAACGCACCAATATACGCGCTCCCTTCGATGCCGTCGTAACAGCCCGCTCGGCCTCGGTCGGGAACCTCGCTTTTCCGCAAGGTCCTCAGGGTGAGCAAGGCGCCATTGGCACCCTTGTCTCAATCAATCGCGCCGAGCTCCTCCTCCCGCTCACCGCGAAACAGGCCGCACGCGTGAAGCTGCCCACGACCGCTATTCTCACCAGCCCGACGCGACCCGGCGTCGAGTGGCGCGCCACCATCGCCCGCACCACTCCGACCGTCGATCGGAACCAAACCGTCACCCTCATTGCCGAGATTGAGAAACCCTTCACCGCCGCCGCCCAGCCGCTCGCCATCGGCACTTTTGTCAATGCCGCCATCACCGCCGAAGCGATCTCCGCGTCCTACGAGGTCCCGGAGATCGCCCTCATCAATGATGAATTCATCTGGGCTCTCGATGAAAAGAACCGCCTCGTTCAGATCAAGACCACCCGCATCCAGAGCCAAAACCGGAAGGCTTACCTCATCCTCTCCTCCGAGAAGCTCACCCCTCCCCTCCGCATCGTCGCCCGCCCGCTCGCAAACTTTGAAGCAGGATTGGAAATCTCTCCCCTTGCGCCGTGAAAAACGACCTCGAGAAAAACCCCTTCATCACCTGGTTCGCCACGAATCCCGTCGTCGCGAACATCCTGATGTTCACCATCCTGCTCGCCGGGATCTACACTGCGCTCACCGTGCGGAAGGAGGGTTTCCCGGCCTTCGCAGCGGAGACCGTCTCCATCACCGTCCCCATTCGCGGCGGCACTCCGCAGGATGTCGAGCGCGGCGTCTCGATCAAGATAGAGGAGTCGTTGGAAACCGTCGAAGGCATCGATCACATCCGCTCCGTCAGCTCGGAAAACCTCGCCACCGTCATCGTGGATGCGAAGGAGGGTTACGACATCTCGAAGCTCGTCAACGACATCAAGATTCAAGTTGATGCCATCCCAAGCTTCCCCGCCGAGGCGGAAAACGCCGTCATTGAAGAACAAAAACGGGAGAATAAAGCCCTGTGGATCGAGATCTACGGCGACATCCCGGAGGCCGTCCGCAAGGAAGCCGCACGTGACTTGCGAGACCGACTTTTACGAGAACCCGCGATCTCGAAGATCAACACCTACGGCGCGCGAACCTACGAAATCGCCATCGAGCCCACCGAGGAAAAGCTCCGCGCTTATGACCTCACTTTCGATGAAGTCGCACAAGCCATCTCGGAGAACTCCATCGACCTCGGCGGCGGCGCAATCCGCTCGCTGCGTGGTGACATCTCACTGCGCGCTCGTGACCAAGCCTACCGCAAACGTGACTTCGAAGAGATCCCTGTCCGCACGAATCCTGATGGCACTCGCATCTTCGTGAAGGACGTCGCGAACGTGAAGGATGCCTTCTTCGGACAGCGCTTCCTGAACCGTTTTCGGGGCAAGCCCACCACCAGTCTGGAAATCGTCATCGGGAGTAAGGACGATATCATCGATGCCGTCGAACAGGCCCGAGCAGTCATCAAGGAATACGATAAGCTCCCGCCCGGACTAGAAGTGAAGAGCTGGCTGGATGGCTCCACCAACATCCGTGATCGCCTCGCCCTCCTTGGGAAAAACGGAGCTCTCGGCGTGCTCCTCGTCCTCGGCATCCTCATGCTCTTTCTTAATCTGCGCCTCGCCTTTTGGGTCGCCCTTGGCATCCCTGTTTCGCTTGCCGGAGCTGTCACCTTCTTCCCCCTGCCTGGCCTCGATCTGTCGGTCAATGTCATTTCAGCTTTCGGCTTCCTCGTCGTCCTCGGCATCGTGGTGGATGACGCCATCGTCATCGGCGAGTCCATCTATTCGGAGAAGGAAAAACAGGGGCAATCTGACGACCCTGAAGCGCCGCTGCGCGCTACCGTTCGTGGCGTTGCCCGCGTCGTCACCCCAGCGACCTTCGGCGTGATCACCACCATCGCGGCCTTCCTGCCGCTCACTCAGGTCAGTGGCCGGCTGGGAAATGTCTTCGGACAAATCGCCACCACCGTGGTGCTCTGCCTCATCTTTTCGCTCATCGAGTCAAAACTCATCCTCCCCGCCCATCTCGCTCATCTCAATGTGCACCGCAAACCCGGAAACCCCGTCACCCGCAGCTGGGCGCGACTCCAAAAAGCCATCTCCGACGGACTCGATTGGCTCATTAACCGCATCTATTGCCCGGTCGTTCGCCTCTTCATTCCGTGGCGCTACGCTGTGCTCGCGGGCTTTATTGCCATCTTCATCCTCGTCATCGGACTGTTTCCCGCAGGCCAACTCCGCTTCGTTTTCTTCCCGAACATCTACCGTGACGATGCCAGCGTGAATCTGGAACTCGAGCAGGGCCAGTCAGTCGATTACCTCCACGACACTGCTCGGCGCATCGCGAAAATCACTGATGACCTGGGCGACAAGTATGAGGAACAATTCGGAGCAAATCCTTTCAAAGAAGTTCAAATCTCAGCCAGCTCCAATACCAAGGCCTCCATCGTCGCGGAGCTCACCAGATCCACCGAGCGCGAGAATCTCACCACCCAGCAGATCGTAAAGGACTGGCGGGCCGCTGTCGGTAATGTCGCCGGAGCCCGCTCGCTCAGCTTCCGCGCCACCGCCGGACCACCGGGTGGTGACATTTCCATCAATTTAGAAAGTGACGATTTGGAGGAATTGCAAGCCGCTTCAAAAGAGTTGAAGGCGGAATTGATCACCTATCCCGGAGTCTTCGATGTCAGCGATTCCTTCGCCTCCGGCCGACCCGAGATCCGATACTCGCTCACCCCCGCCGGGCAGGCCGCCAATCTCACCCGCCTCGACCTCGCCCGAAATGTCCGCGATGCCTTCTACGGTCGCGAGGCCCAGCGCGTGCAGCGTGGTCGTGAAGAAGTCAAAGTGATGGTCCGCTACCCACTGGCGAAGCGGAAAGAAATCGAAACCCTGCGCGAAATGCGCATCCGGAAACCGGACGGCACCACCATCCCCTTTTCCGTCGCGGCGGAGGCTGAGTATTCCGGCTCACTCGCCTCTATCGAACGCTACGATAACAAGCGCGTCGTCGCAGTGGAGGCCTCGGCGGATAAGAGCTCCACCTCCTCGGAGGAAATTCTTGATCGCCTGGATGAAAAATTTTTCCCGACCATGCTTTCAAAATATCCCGGCATCTCGATCTCGCAGAGTGGCGAAGCGGAGCAGCGGGCGAAGTCGATGAAATCACTCGCCACCGGTTTTGCACTCAGCATCATATTCATCTACATTCTCACCGCGATCCCGCTGAGGAGCTACCTTCAGCCGCTCGCGATCATGAGCGTCATTCCCTTTGGCATCATCGGCGCGCTCCTCGGCCACTATCTCATGGGCATCCCCGTGAGTATTCTCTCTGTCTTCGGCATCCTCGCCCTCTCCGGAGTAGTCGTGAATGACTCCCTCGTCATGGTCTGCCACATCAACGACGAACGGAAAAAAGGGGTCGGCTTGAAGGAAGCCTGCCGCGAAGCCGGAGCCGCAAGATTCCGTGCCATTATGCTCACCACCTTGACCACCTTCTTCGGTCTCGCTCCGCTTTTGCTGGAAAAGGAAGTGCAGGCTCAGTTCCTCAAACCCATGGCAGCCTCCCTCGCCTTTGGCATCGTCTTCGCCACCCTCATCACTCTTTTCCTGCTGCCGATGCTTCTCCTGATCTTCCGCGATATCAGGAATGCCTTCAGAATGGCCTTCGGCCTGGATTTCTCGCCAAATAAAAACATCTAGCCTTCCAGCTCCGAAACGGACGATTCAGCTGTAGCAGAAGATCGCGTTGGCGAACTCGCGATGAACATGGCCGGAACTGATCATGCCTTTGATTACACTTAGTATGGGAGGTGCTTCCTCCGATTGGCGAGCCAGATGCACTGAAACGGAGCGAGGGTAATTTCGGTGGCATCAGGTCCCAAGCTTTCGTCGGTGAGGAGGTCGAGCCAATCCTCGGTGCCGACGAGGTTAATGCTGGAAATCGGAATCGTTTGCTCCTCTCCGGAAACATTGTTCAGGCAGAAGACATTCCGTCGCCGGTCCATCGACTGCCTCCAGAAAGCAAAGATGGCATCGCCGAGGTGAAGGGTGAACTGAGTGGCATTCGGATGGAAGGCAGGCTGTTCTTTCCGCAGTTCGATGAGCCGAAGCATGCGCGAAAGAATCCGCGAGTGGTGGGACTCCGGATCATCCAGAAAGGTGTCCAACTTTTCTCCATCCCACTGGTGGCGGTTAATGTGGCGGTTATGCCTGGTTTTCTCTACCCGTTCGCAGTCATTCCGCGTGCCTAACATGCTGTGGATGTAGAAGGCTGGGATCCCCTCCAGAGCTAAAAGGATGGTGTGCGCGCAGAGGAACTGCTCATCACTACCTAAAGCATCGTAGAGGGAAATATTAATCTCATACGGACGCTTAACGCCGCCGGCAAGGGCGCGCTCGGAGATGCGGGCACCGCGCGATTTCATCAGGGAGACGAGATCATCGATCTCTTCGTCACTGAGCAGTCCCTCGGCGGGACGAAGGCCGATACCATCGTGGGATGCGATGAAATTAAAGTAGGTCGTGCCCGGTTGTGCGGGAGGCATTCGCATCATCCACTGCTTCAGATGAAAGGCATTTCCGCTGGTCAGGGCGTGCAGCAGAAGTGGTGGCAGGGAGAAGTTATAGATGCTGTGGGCTTCGTTCCCGTTTCCAAAGTAGGCGAGATTTTCCTGATTTGGGATATTAGTCTCGGTAATGATCACCGCGTCCGGCTTCACGTGCTCGATCAGGGTGCGGAAGAGGCGGATCAGTTCGTGGGTCTGCTCCAGATTGATGCAGCGGGTGCCTATCTCCTTCCAGATAAAGGCTACGGCATCGAGCCGGAAGACCCCCACGCCGTGGTCAAGGTGGAGGCGGATAATCTCTACGAGTTCTACGAGGAGATCCGGCTCGCTAAAGTTCAAGTCCACCTGATCATGACCGAAGGTACACCAGACATGACGGGTGCCCTCGGTCGTCTCGGTCGGGCGAAGGAGTGGCGATACGCGCGGACGCACGACCTCGGAGAGATCATCCTCCGGAGAAGCGGTGTAGAAATACCTCCGCCCGGGTTCCTCTCCGCGCTCAAATTGGAGGAACCATTCATGAGAGGCCGAGCAGTGATTCACGACGAGATCCGACATGATGCGGAAGCGTAGCGAGAGATTCTCAATATCACCCCAGTCACCAAGTACGGGGTTTACTGAAGTATAGTCCGAGACCGCAAAGCCATCGTCAGAAGTCCATGGAAAATACGGGAGGATGTGCAGGATGGAAGGGCTGTCCTGCAGTCTCTTCTCCAAAAATTCCGAAAGCTCGACGAGGGGAGGCTTGCCCTCACGCCGGATACTGTCGCCGTAGGTAATGAGGGCCACATCCTTCTCATTCCAATGATTTGTAAAGGGAACAGGCTCAAAGAAATGCTCCCGCAGACGCATCGCATCCAGCAGGCGGTTGACGAGAGCCGAATGATCTCCCTCACCGTAGACGGCGGCGAGATGGGTCTCGATGCGGGTGATGAGGTTATCGAGAGGACTCATGGATTATTGAAACTCAGCGTTATCCTTTTCCACGGCGTCAGAGAGACGCTTAAAGACATCCGGCATTGCGCTGATGACCCGGCTCCAGCTGGGAATGAAGGGGCGCTCCATCGGAGCACTGAGGAAGACCTTTCCGGCGGCGATGATGTTTTCGGCAAAGAGTTCGGCGGCTTCCTCTTCCTTATGCACATCGAGCTCGAGACCATTCATGATGGCGTCATTCTTGTAACGCTCCACGAAGTCGAGGGCATTGCGGTAGTAAGCGGCCTTGATGGAGCGGAATACCTCCTCACTAAAAACGGTGCCCATGACGGCCATCTTGCGGAAGACGAGCTTGCAGATATCGATGGACATCTTGGAGAGACCTTTTTCGCTGTCTGCGAGCGAGATGTCCTGATGCTTGTGATCGTAGATGTCGGCGATATCGACCTGGCAGAGCTTATTGTTCGAATAGTTTCGGTGCATCTCAGACAGGGTGCCCATTTCCAGCCCCCAGTCGCTGGGCATGCGAATATCCGGAATGACGCTCTTCCGGAAAGAGAACTCACCGGCGAGTGGGTAGCGGAAGCTATCGAGATAAGTGAGGTAGTCGCTGCGGCCTACGACCTGCTCCAGCGAACGAAGGAGCGGGGTGATGAGAAGCCGAGTGACGCGCCCGTTGAGGGAACCATTGGCAATACGCGGGTAATAGCCCTTGGCGAACTGGTAGCTGAACTGCGGGTTCGCCATCGGGTAAATAAGGCGGGCCAAAAGCGAGCGATCATAAGTGGTGATATCGCAGTCATGCAGGGCAATGGCCTCCGCCTTTCCGCTGGCGAGCATATACCCGAGGCAGTACCAGACGTTTCTCCCCTTCCCTTCTTCGCCAGGAGCGAGCCCTTTTTCCTGAAGCTCGGCATCGAGAGCTCGGAGGCGGGGGCCATCATTCCAGAGCACACGATGATGCTGAGGAAGCTCGCCAAAGAATTGAAGAGCCTCGCGATATTCGCTCTCATCAGCGCGATCCAGACCGATGACAATCTCGCTCAAGTACGGGACTTGCTTAACTTCCGCGAGGATCTTCGGCATGGCGTCCGTTCCCAGCTCCGAGAAGAGCGAAGGCAGGAGAAGCCCCATCGGGCGTTGCTTGGAAAAAGTAACCAACTCAGCCTCGAGTTCATCGAGAGGCCGCTTGGTGAGATTATGAAGAGTGGCGATTGATCCGCCCTGGTGGAAGTCCGACATGTTGCTTGTTGCTGGAGTTTAGATTGCTGGCTTTTTGAGAAAGTGATCAAGAAGGAGGGTCATCATTTCAGCCCACCCGCGCGGGCCGGTCTCTTCGCTGCGGAGGAGGTCGTCATTGGCCTCACCGGCATCCAAGACGTAGTCACCGGGCGAGGCGATGATAACACCGACATCCGCAGTAGTGAGCATGGCAAGGTCATTTGGTCGGTCGCCCAAAGCAATGAGGGCGTAGCCGGCATCCTGAAATTTCTTCAAGGGCTTCCCTTTATCTGTGTCGCCAAGGACATGGAGGAAGCGACCACCGCGCAGAGTCTTCAGGCCGAGGTCAGCGACCTTCCTGCAAAACTCGTTCTCGGCCTCCGGGCTGTCCTCCCAGACGAGCGGCTCCGAGTATCCGCGGTGGGATGAGCGGAGGGCTGAACTGCGGTCCAGACCGGTCCACGCGATGATCTTTTCGACATCGACATCCGAGTACCCGGTGAATTTGAACTGACTGCGGAGGGGAGAAATTTTTTCAAGGATCTCCTCACGCGGCGTTCCAAAGACGGTGACCTCATCTCCCTCGTAGAGGGCTGATCCATTCTCCACAATGAAGGGATCATCATTGCCGAATGCCTCCCGCATCGCGAGCCACTCCGACTTGGTTTTGCTCGTATTGACGACCATCGGGATGCCTTCCTCGTCCATGCGGTCGAGGATCGGGAGAACCGGATCGAAGGAATAATCGTGATGATCCAGCAGGGTGCCGTCGAGGTCGGTCACCACCATAAGTTGCATTTTGCTGTCGGCCATCACCGTTCCTAAGCGGATGCTGTGCCAATTGCCAGCGACGGGAAGGATCATTTCAGGCGGCAGATTCCCGGCCCGCCTTTCGCTTTGCGAATCTGGCGCTATCGGCGAAACTCCGGCCATGCCGGAACTTGCTGAAGTAGAACTCGCCCGCCGCCAATGGGCAGCCTTTCATGGCGAACCGATCACCCGGGTCACCACTCATCTGAAGGCGCGGATTTATCGGGATTGCCCGGCTCCGGCGCTACGCGTTTTGGAGGGGCTCACGCTCCTCAGATCCCGGGCGCATGGAAAGCGGATGCTCTTTACCTTCGGGCCGGAGCTTCATCTCGAGGTGCATCTCGGCATGTCGGGGAAGCTTTCGGTCGGGCCGCAGGACCATAAAGAACAAAAGCATGACCACCTCATCCTCCACACGTCGGAGGCGGCGCTCATTTTCAATGACTACCGCATGTTTGGCCGGGTGATGCTCCATGATTGTGCGAACCCTTGGGCTGACTTCCCACCGCAGCCGCAGGATTCCAAGTTTTCAGTGAGCCGCATGCGGAAGCTCATCGAGAAGCACCCTAAGAAACCCCTCAAAGCACTCCTTCTCGATCAAAACGCCTGCCCGGGTGTGGGGAACTGGATGGCGGATGAAATCTGTTGGCGGCTCGGGCTTCATCCGGGGGTTCCATGTCTGGGGCTCAATCCCGCCCTGGTACGAAAGGAGATCCGCTTTGTTTCGCTCGGAGCAATCAAACATGTCGCTGATAAGAATACGACTGCGTCCGTCGATGGATTCGCACCCGGCACCTATGTCGCGCAGGTCCCGCCGAAGAATTGGCTTTTCCAGCACCGTTGGAAAAAGGGTGGTCATTGTCCGAAGTGCGGTGATGCACTGGAGAGGGACACTATTGCCACCCGAACCACGGCATGGTGCCCAACTTGTCAGCAGGCGTAAAAAAACCTCCCGCCGGTGAGGACAGGAGGTCTTTGAAAAATAATCTACGGTAGTTTTTAGCGGCGGCGCTTGAAGGCAAGTCCGGCGCCCAGGAGGCAGAGGAGAGCGGACGTCGGTTCGGGAACACTGCTAAATAAGAAGGATCCGTTTCCACCACTTTCACCGGTGGAAATGATGATGACTTCATCAATGGTGGCTCCGGGGATTTCTTCCTGAAAATCGATGACGCCAAACTCGTTGAGCGAACGCTCGCCAAGCTCCACTTGAGCGAAGCCATTCGCGTTGCCTGCACCGCGGTAGAGGTAGCTTGTGGGATCGAAGACCTCGCGGATCAGTTCAATCTCAGTAGTGACATCAGTGACTCCGTCCGCAGCGGTTCCATTCAAAATAACACGATAGGTGTCAGCGACGGCATCGATCTCGGCCTGTGTCGGATTGAGAGGCAGGTCAGCGTCAGCATCGATCAGGGTGATGCCGAAAAAGTTGAAATTAAACGAAGTATCGAGTTCGAATTTGATGCTTCCGCCGGTCTGGTTGTCATCCGGAGAGATGAAACCGGTCTGGGCCGGCTGTCCAGATGGGGCGACATTACCGGTCGTGGCAGGCTGTTCTTGAATGATCAGAACTAGCCCAAGGGTGGTGGCTGCACTCAAGTTTCCTCCGGACCAGCCCGACATACGTTCGAGATCATCATCAGCTCCGCCCGTGCCATTGGTATCGTAGGTTCCGATCGGAGCAACAGCTCCATTCTCGTCGTCATAGGTGCCAGTAATATTGAGCAACCCGGACGAGGCGAACTGATTGGTCACAATGGTTCCCGCATAAACATCGGTCGGGACCGACTGATTCGCGCCAAGGGAGGCAAGATCTCCTACTGTTGTCGTGGCAGCGAGGGAGGTAGCCGGGAGAGCGGCAACAACGGAAGCAATCTTCAAAAGATTGGAACAGGGGGTTTTCATAGGGGTTATATTTAGCTGGCACGGGCTTTAGCCAAAACCCAATCAATGACAAGGGATTACCGTGAAAAATCGAAAAAAATCAACTTTTCCCAAAAATATAACAAATTCGCGCAACCTTCTCACAAAAAAGGTGTAAATTAGTCATCTTCGAAAATTACATCCATCGAAGACGGTCGCTAACGTCAGTCTAATTTCCACGAAATCACCTGGCCATTTCACCTCGACGTTTTCTAACCGAATCTCCCTTTTACACCAAAACCGCGCCGATCTGTTCGACAGGCTTGGTCAATATCTCCATCATTCCCTAATTCCGATTTCCAGGCGGAAGAAGCGCACCCCATCTGACTTAGGGAGAGTGGCCCTGCGCGTCTCAAGAAAGCCATTGCTCTCGATCACCTCCGTGCCAAGCGGCAACCAAGTGTCTAAATCAACGGAATACTTCGGTTGGTAAATGAGATCAACTTTCGATGTGTCCGCAACGAAGGTGAAAAAATCCTGATCCCCCACTCTCGTAGCTAGGGGCTCATTGAGCGAATCCGCAACCTGAGGATCGGAGCCGAGCGCATACTCCAAGAGATTTTCCCGGTCATCTCCATCCGCATCGCCATCATAGGTCTCAGTTCTGGCGAGATTCTGCGCGAACCAGAGATCGACATCGCGGAAGGAATCGGGGCGCCAAGTCACTTGATCAAGCCAGATCCTCCTCTCTCCTAAGGGATTCCCAACACCTTTTAGATACTTCCATTCCAGAGTTTGGAATTGCTCCTCGATCCGGAAAGTCGCCTTGGTCCAAGGCCTCCCTTCATTGACCCTGAGGCGAATCGAATCAAAATCTGTGACGAATAACATCTCGTCCAAGAACTCTTCAGTGCCGGTCCGATAGAAAAAGGTCAGCACGCCCGGCCCATTATCGACAAAAGTTCGCAGAATGAATTCATCACTCTCCAGCACCGAACCGGAAGCCACCGCGTCTTCACCGTCGCTGGTCACCACAATCTGTCCGAACCATTCGGATTCATTTTCCCAATCCAACCCCCGATAATCGAGGGCCTCTCCCAGCGAGGGCCTCTGAAGGCCGGACACGAAGCTGACACGATCCAGCCAGGCGGCATCGTCACCATCGGATTCGCTAAAATCCTTCTGATACCTCCAAGTGAGATCATGCTCCCCTGCTGGAATCTCTATTCCCCGCTCCTCCCAATCGACCTCACCGCTAATTGAAAATTCCTCCCCGCCATCTAACAAGAAAAGCAACTCATCGAAGTTTTCCTCACTTGAGACCTTCCAACGAAAAAAAAGAACTCCCGGCCCGATGACCTTCCCGGTGATCGTGCTGGCTTCGTTATCGGCTATGGCAGCCGATTGGAGGGCAGCCCCACCAGCGGTTGCCATTTCCGATTGAGAAAACCAAGCATTGGTCCCAAGAGACTCAAAGGCGAGCACAAGGTTATCCAAAGCCTGATTCAGCGGGTTCGCCGCAGGATCAATGACTTCCAGGCACAAGGTTGCCGAAACTACCCCATCGGCATTCCTTGCCTCGAGATCAATTTCGTAAATGCCAACTGGCCCAGGACTCCCCGAAAATTGACCTGTCGCGGAATCGAATGACACCCCGTCGGGTAGCGAGCTTGCAGCCAGCTCCGTTGGTTCATTTGTCGCTATCAGTTGGTAGATCAACGGCTGTCCGAGTAAGACCTGCTCCTTTAAATCACTAATAATCACCGGCGGAGTGGGTATCCGGTCGTTAATCACTAGAGAAAGCGTTTGGAGCGTCGTGCCAATTTCATTGGTCGCGGTCACCTCAATCGTAAAGTCCCCCATCTCCGTCGGTGTTCCAAAGATCCGCCGCGCTGCAGGGTCAAATTCCAACCCAGCAGGCAATACACCCGCTGAAAACGAAGTTGGTTGATTCTCGGCTTTCAAGGACAGCTCAAAGAAGCTCTCCAGATTTCCGGACACCATCGCTGGGCTCGTGAAGACCGGAGCCTCCGTCGGAGGGGGCACTGATGTCCCGAAAAGCTCCAGCTCGACCGAGTTTAAGACACCCTCATCGTCCTCCTGTGCATCCCGCACCTTCACCCGCCAGAGTCCAGCTGAGTTTTCACCCCAGTGAAAAACACTCATCAACTTCCAGTTTGTATAGTCCTCTTCATCCTCCATGTGCGCCTCGGTCAGCCGACTTTCGGTGCCATCCGGCGAGATCAGAGAGATGGCAATATCCCCCCGATATTCGTGCATGAGATTCACCGTGACCGTCACATGCTCCACCCGCAGCAGCGGCTGCCCGGTGAGATCAAAAGTCGTGGTTACCCCGACCTCATCGGCATCCGGAATCGACAAGGAAAGGTTATCATTGACCAACTGCACCGACTCCTGCTCCGGCAGACGCTGCCACCCTGACGCCATCGCCACCGCAGCCTCCGCATCGATCAATCCCGCACCGAAATCGTGGTTAAAATGATACCCGCCACCGTTCGTCACCCAGTCGGGATCGGTCGGATTGATCTTTCGCGCGCTCGCGATGAGGATTTCCTGCACATCACGCCAGCCGAGATTGAGATTGGCCTCCAACATCAGCGCACACACACCCGCCGCCAATGGCGTGGCTGATGAAGTCCCTCCAAAGTCATCCTGGTAACCACCGCCCGAAGTCAGCGTGGTCGTGGTGATCCCCTGTCCGCCGCCATCCGAAGGCGCGGACACCACCTTCGCCGCACCCGGCTCGGAGTAATCGGACCGCACTCCGGTGTCAGTCACCGCGCCTATTGCAATGGTGTAAATGGAATTAGCGTAGCCATCATAGTTTACGTTATCAGTCGATCCCCCGTTTCCGGCAGCCCAAAGATGAATCGTCCCGCGTCCGCCCCGTCCGGTTTCGCATGTCGTCTTGAAGGCCGCTTTAACAAGCTCACCCGCATCCTCTAGTTCCACCAATGAATCCTGCGGGCCCCAGCTGTTATTCTTAATCTGGATGAGTCCGCTTTCCCAACTCATCGCTTCGGCCTCCTGCCGATCACTGACATCCCCGGCGATCAATCGTAACCCCACCAGATTGGCATTCGGCGCGGCCCCGGTAATACCGATAGTGTTGTTTCCTTTCCCTGCCGAGACACCTGCACAAGCTGTGCCGTGATCGTCGAAGGCTACCGTCGGAGTCGGATCGTCTGCTGATCCGTCATTCCAGTTGTAATCGATATCGGTGAGAGTATTCGGCGAGAGATCCGGATGAGCGACCTCCAGACCGTCGTCCACGATTCCGATCGTGACCCCCATCCCGGTGTAGGTGTCCCAGACCGACTCCACATTGGCATCGATCCCGGCAACCCCATCATTCTGCCCCGTGTTTTTCAGGTGCCATTGATAGGATTGATTTTCGGAAGACCACGCATAACGGGGATCATTGGGAGCCGCCCGCTTGAATCGCTTTCGGGCCATCACCGGCTCCGCTGAAATGACCGCCGCAGACTTACGAAACACCGGGAGATATTTCAATGAGTCTCCCGCATCTGGAAACTTCACCACATGGAAGCCCGGCGCATATTCCGGCTGCGTGACGACCGCCTTCATCTCAGGCGTGACTGGCAGTACCCCACCAGGGGCCAGCTTCACCACTAGCTTCCGTCGTAGGACTCGCCGATTCTTTCCGCCCTGTTCATACATCACGAGATCGAAATCATCCCCACTCGTTCGGGAAAGATCAGCAAGGTAATCCACCGTGGCGACCGCTGTCTTTTGGTCAGCGATGATCACCGCATGAGCCGGTCCGCCATCCTGCGGGTGACACTGAAGCTCTTCACAGGTCAAGACGAACCGGCGGGGCTGACTTCCTTCATGGATGACGATCGGTTCCGTCATGAGCTGGGCCATTGAAGGCCAGGTCAAAAGAGTCGCCAGAGTAAAGGGAAGAAGCCGTGAGTTCATTTAGGAGAGAGGAACCCTACCCCGTTTTCAAAAGTTTGGGATCAGGAAAGTTGTCAAAAATACAGAAAGGCAAACCTTGAAATTCAAACCGCTCCCCCCCAGAATACGGGCTTCCCGTTTTCGGAAAAGACCCTGACCACGCCCGTGATGCATTTCCTATCCATCGAAGAATCCAACGCCTCCACCTTGGGAGCACTCATCGCCCATGCCGCCGAAATGAAGGCCCATCGCGGAGAGAACACAGACCTTCCTCTCGCCGGCCAGACCTGGGCCATCATCTTCACCAAGGCCTCAACCCGCACCCGGGTTTCGTTTGAAGTCGGCATTCGCGAACTTGGCGGAAACGTCATGTTCCTCTCGAAAAATGACATCCAACTCGGACGGGGCGAGCCCATCAAAGATACCGCCCGCGTCCTGGGCCGTATGGTCCATGGAGCCGTCATCCGCACCTTCGCACAGCAGGACGTCGTCGATTTCGCGACCTACTCCGGCATCCCAACTATCAACGCCCTCACTGATGAAGAACATCCCTGCCAGATCATGGCAGACCTCCTCACCATTCGTGAAAAACTGGGCACCTGGACCGGGAAGAAAATCGCCTTCATCGGCGATGGTGACAACAACATGTCCCGCTCTTGGATGTGGGCCGCCAAGCACCTCGGCTTCGAATTCGTCGTCGCCGCACCAAAATCCTGCCTCCCACCGAAGAGCTTCATGGACCGCCTCGCTGCGCCCAATGTCTCCCTCACCACCGATCCCGCAGTCGCAGCGAAGGATGCGAATGTCATTAACACCGATGTCTGGCTCTCCATGGGGCAAGAAGACCAATCGGAAAAAGAAGCCCTCTTTAGCGACTTTCAGGTCAATGCCGCCCTCCTCAAAAACTGCGCACCCGGCCACGTCATCCTCCACTGCCTCCCAGCTTATCGGGGCAAAGAAATCACCGAATGCGTCCTCGAAGAACACGCCGATACCATCTTCCAGCAGGCTGAAAACCGCCTCCACGCTCAGAAGGCCATCCTCGCTCGCATCACCCAATGATCACCCGCGAGATTGGTCGGGCTTTCCGCTTTCTCCGCAAACAAGGACTGAAGAAAACCCTCCTCGCCCGGGAGGCCCCCTTCCTCATTCAGTTCGGAAAGTATGGCGTCTGCGGCGTCCTCTCTGTCGTCGTCCTAGCCATCGTCATTTGGCTCGGCGAAACCTTGTTCCCCCAATTATTCAGTGAAGATCTTCCGGAGAAGAAACTCGCCTGGAACACTGCGATTCTTCACCTCATCGCTTTTGTCCCCTCCAATTTCACTGCCTACGCGCTGAATCGCTGGCTCGTCTTCACCCCCGGGCGGCACTCATTAAAGAAGGAGCTCATTCTCTTCACCATCATCTCCCTCCTGAGCTTTTCCCTCGGTGAGATCCTTCCCTACTTCCTCATCGTCACCGAAGTGAATGTCCCCCGAAACGTCGTCCACTTCTCCTTCATCATCTCCTCCGCCCTCGTCAACTTCGTCTGCCGAAAGTTCCTCGTCTTTGAGAAATAAAGAGATCCAGCCCACCAGACCCTCGCAACTAATTTCATCCCGATAACGACTCAAAAAAGCCGGACGGTTTCCCGTCCGGCTTTGAAGTTTCTGTGCTTTAAGCGATGCCTTACATCATTCCGCCCATGCCACCGTGGTCGTGGCCGTGGCCTGCGTCGGCTGGCTCAGGCTCGGGGATGTCGGTGATGAGAGCCTCGGTGGTGAGCATGAGTCCGGAGATGGAGGCGGCGTTCTGCAGAGCGGAACGGGTCACCTTGGTCGGATCTACGACACCGGCTTCAATGAGGTCAACATACTCGCCGGTGGCGACATTGTAGCCTTCATTACCGGAAGCATTCTTCACCTTCTCGACGATGAGAGCACCTTCGAGGCCGGCATTGGCAGACAGCTGACGGAGGGGAGACTCGATTGCGGAGATAATGATGCCAGCTCCGGTTGCTTCGTCACCTTCGAGACCGAGGTCACCGATCTGTGAGGTGGCACGGATGAGAGCGGTGCCGCCTCCTGGGACGATGCCTTCTTCGACAGCAGCGCGGGTGGCGTGAAGGGCGTCTTCAACGCGGGCCTTCTTCTCTTTCATCTCAGACTCGGTAGCTGCACCAACATTGATGACAGCAACTCCACCAGCAAGCTTGGCAAGACGCTCCTGGAGCTTCTCGCGGTCATAGTCAGAAGTGGTGTCAGCGATCTGCTTACGAATCTGGTTCACGCGGCCGGAGATGGCATCGGATCCACCTTCACCTTCGACGATGATGGTCTCTTCCTTGCCAATGACAACGCTCTTGGCCTGACCGAGGTCTTCCAGCTCGATGTTCTCAAGCTTGATTCCGAGGTCCTCAGTGATGCAACGACCACCGGTCAGGACTGCGATATCTTCAAGCATGGCCTTACGACGATCTCCGAATCCAGGAGCCTTGACCGCAGCGATGTTGAGGGTGCCGCGGAGCTTGTTAACGACGAGGGCAGCGAGTGCCTCACCTTCAACGTCCTCAGCAATGATGAGGAGAGGCTTGCCGGTCTTGGCGATTTTCTCGAGCACTGGAAGGAGGTCCTTAAGGTTGGAGATCTTCTTCTCGTGAATCAGGATGTAAGCGCTCTCGAGCTTGCAGTCCATGGTGTCTGGATCGGTGACGAAGTAAGGAGAGAGGTATCCCTTGTCGAACTGCATCCCTTCGACAACGTCGAGGGTGGTTTCAATGCCCTTGGCTTCCTCAACGGTAATGGTGCCGTCCTTGCCGACCTTGTCCATGGCCTCGGCGATGATGCCGCCGATTTCGGTGTCCCAGTTGGCGGAGACAGTCGCGACCTGTGCGATCTCCTTCGAGTCGGAGACTTCCTTGGAGATGTCAGCAAGTTGAGCGACGATGGCCTCAGAGGCCTTCAGGATACCGCGCTGAAGGCGGATCGGATTGGCACCAGCTGTGACGTTACGAAGACCTTCTTTATAGATGGCCTCGGCAAGCACGGTCGCGGTGGTGGTTCCGTCACCAGCGATGTCGGAGGTCTTGGA
>CALBVA010000087.1 GCA_937969125.1 uncultured Verrucomicrobiales bacterium
CAAGACCGACAAGCGTGATGCCATGAAGCTCGCTAAAAACCTCCGCTCCAACGACCTTGTCGCGGTCAATATCCCCGATGCAACGGACGAGGCCATCCGCGACCTGTGCTGGAATTCCCCCGAAAAAGTGGAGAGTCGTTACGCAGTGTTGAGAGGTTTTTAAAAGATTTTTTGAGCGCAACCGGAGCGAAGCGGAGCTAGTGCTCCGAAAACCTTAAACTGACGAAGCACTAGCCCTTAGGAAAATTTGGACGAATTAAGAAAAGATGACACGGGTTTTTGGGTTACGGGGCGAGATTGAAGGACTACGATTCCCGCTATGGAGAGTGAGGCGGTATTGAAGGAGGCCCTGGAGCGGTATTTTGGACATCCAAAATTTCGTGAGGGGCAGCGGAAGGTGATTGATTCGTTGATGGCTGATCGGTCGGCGTTGGCGATTTTTCCGACGGGTGGAGGGAAGTCGCTTTGTTATCAATTACCGGCTTTGCTATTGGAGGGTCTGACACTGGTGGTGTCGCCGCTCATTGCGCTGATGAAGGATCAGGTGGATTCGCTGGTGGCGAAGGGGATTTCGGCGGCGCGGCTGGATTCGACGCTTTCGATGGATGAGGCGATGGAGCTCTACCGGAATCTGGAGGCGGGGAAGCTGGACATGCTGTATGTGGCTCCGGAACGGCTGGCGAATGAGAGGTTTCGGGCGCGATTGACGAAGGTGAAGATCGCACTGCTGGCGATCGATGAGGCGCATTGTATCTCGGAGTGGGGGCACAATTTCCGGCCGGATTATCTGAAGCTGACCCGCTTTGCGAAAGAGCTGAAGGTACCACGGGTGTTATGTCTGACGGCAACGGCAACGCCGAAGGTGGCGGAGGACATTTGTGGATACTTTCAAATTCGGAAGGAGGACCATCATCAGCTGACCTTTTATCGGCCGAATCTCAATCTAGTGGTGTCGCCGCTGGCGGGGCGGGAGCGACGGGACCACCTGCTGGCACGGCTGCGGGAAGCACCGGATCAAAGCACGATCATTTATGTGACGTTGCAGCACGGGGCGGAGTCATTGGCCTCCTATCTGAAGCAAAACGGGCTGAACGCGCGGCCCTATCATGCGGGGCTGAGACCGGAGGCGCGGGCGGAGATACAGGATGCCTTTATGGCGGGATCGGTGCCGATCATTTGCGCGACGATTGCCTTCGGGATGGGAATCGATAAGGCGGACATCCGCGCGATCTATCACTACAATTTACCGAAATCGCTGGAGAACTATACGCAGGAGATCGGGAGGGCTGGACGCGATGGGGAGGCGGCGCATTGTGAGCTTCTGGCGTGTCAGGACGACCTGCGGACGCTAGCCAATTTCACCTATGGAGACACGCCCCAGCCGGATGCGCTGCGAGCGATCTTGAAAATCTTGTTAGAGCAAGCGGGTGAGTTTGACATCTCGACGTATGATCTTTCGCGGTCACACGACATCCGTCCGCTGGTGATCAATACGCTGTTAACGTATCTGGAGCTGGAGGGATATCTGATGGCAACTTCGCCGTTTTACTCGATTTATAAGGTGAGTTTTGTACGGGATCTGGAG
Organism: uncultured Verrucomicrobiales bacterium; assembly: GCA_937969125.1. Classification (GTDB taxonomy): domain Bacteria; phylum Verrucomicrobiota; class Verrucomicrobiia; order Verrucomicrobiales; family Akkermansiaceae; genus SW10. The sequence goes on from CALBVA010000087.1 coordinate 1,586, forward strand.
CATTTGCTGAAGGGTTACGATGCGAAGCGGCAGGAGTTTCTGAGGAAGCTTTTCGAGGGTGGGACGAAGAAGGGGTATCAGTGGATCGAGATCAATCCGGAGGAGGCCGCGGAGGCGATGGGCGAGCCGAAGGAAAAGGTCGTGAAGGCGATCGGGTATCTGGAGGATCTGGGAGATCTGACAGTGAAGCCATCGGGGGTGCGGCAGGGCTATCGCCTGCTGAAGAAACCAGATGATTTCGCGACACTGGCGCAGCGCTTGGTGGATCTTTTTCAGAGGCGGGAGGCTTCTGATTTGACTCGCTTACAGGAGGTGGTGAATCACGCGCTCTCGTCGGGATGTCTCTATCGTTCGCTGCTCAGCCATTTCGGTGAGGAGATGGAGGAGTGCGGGCATTGCTCGCGGTGTCGAGGGGATGTGCCGCCGGAGAAGCTGCCGGGTGGAGTGGAACCAGAAATCCAACAGGAGGAGCTGGCGATCATTCAGCAACTGATCCGGGAGAAGCATTCGGGCCTGCGAACGCCAAGACAGCTGGCGAGGTTCCTCTGCGGGATGACTTCACCAGCGACAACTTATACTTGGTATCTACCGGAGGGTGCGCGGAGAAAGGTGCGGCTGACTTCGCACGATGCTTACTCGATGCTGGAGGAGCACGATTTCCAGGAAGTATTGGAGACCTGCGGAACCTTTCTGATTCAGTAACCGAGGGTGCAGGTCATTCGCCGGACCATTCGCCGAATTTGCGGAACTTTTCATAACGCTGTTTGCGGAGGTCATTGACGGAGATCTTAGCGAGGGTTGCGAGTTCGGCGGCGACGGCTTTTTTGAGACCCTGCGCGGCGGCGTCGCTATCGTGATGGGCACCGCCAGGGACCTCTGGGATGACGCCATCAATGAGGCCGAGTTCGAGAAGATCAGGAGCGGCGATTTTCATGGCTTCGGCTGCTTCCGGAGCGTGTTTCCGATGCTTCCATAGAATGGCGGCACAACCTTCCGGACTGATGACGGAGTAGTAGGCATTCTCCATCATGAGGACGCGGTCTGCCACGCCGATGCCGAGGGCACCACCGGAACCACCTTCACCGAGGACGACGGCGACGACGGGGACTTTCAGGAGCATCATTTCGCGGAGGTTTCGCGCGATGGCCTCGGCGATATTCCGCTCTTCCGCACCGATGCCGGGGTAGGCTCCGGGGGTATCGATGAGGGAGACGATGGGGAGATTGAACTTCTCGGCAAGCTGCATGAGGCGGAGGGACTTACGGTATCCTTCCGGGTGGGCACTGCCGAAGTTGCGCTTGAGGTTCTCCTTGAGATCACGACCTTTTTGATGGCCGAGAACGACGCAACGCTGGCCGTCGATGGTAGCAAAGCCACCGGGCATGGCGTGATCGTCACCGATGATGCGGTCACCGTGTAATTCGGTGAAGTCATCGAAGGCTCTGGCCACGTAATCCAACATAAAAGGTCGCTTGGTATGACGAGCGATCTGAACGCGCTGCCAAGGGGTGAGATTGTCATAAATCTCACGACGAGTCTCTACCAGTTTCATTTCAGCGGAGGCGATCTCGGCGCTGAGGTCGATATCCTGGGAACGGGATTTTTTAAGGAGCAGATCGAGCTCTTTTTCCAGTTCGGCGATGGGCTTTTCAAATTCGAGCAACTCCATGGTAGGTTAGTGTGTGATTTTTAAGGCGCGGGTTTCAGGAGGCAGGGGCGCGGGGGATTTGTATCATCCGGCTGGCTTCACTTCCACTTCATTCCCGATACGAATGAGCATGGCGAGTTCCTCGACGTCAGATTCTGCGAGGAAGATCCCCCGCCCCGGATCTTCATCATCGATGACGGGAACGGGGCGGATTTGGATGGCGCTGCGGCCGAGCGAGAAGCCGATAATCTTGAGAGCAGTGCGATACCTCGGGTGGCTGGACTGATAGGGGCGGCCCTTGAGCTCGCCCATGTTTCGGGAGATCTTTGTCTTCAATGAGCGCCCGCGGAACTTGCCGATATCGAGTTTTTTGATGAGGTAGTCCTTGATGTAAGACGGACCGGAGGCTGCGGTAGCGTGGTGAAGCTCAATACGCTCGCGAGCGAGATCGACGACGAGCTTAAAATCGAGGGGCATGACGATGAGTTCATCACCGAGGTGGAGGGGGCCGGTTTCGAGGAGGCCGTTGAGATACATAATGCACCCGAGCGTGGTGTCATTGAGATCAGCAATCTTCAGGTATCCCTCACCGGAAGCGACGGTGTGGATCTTCTTATTCTCCATGTGACTGATAGAGAGGAGGCGGTCGAGATTGATCTCACCGAGGATGCGCCGGGCCTCCGGTCCGTGCTCGGTGTTTGGGTAGAGCTTCTGGATCAGGGTGAGCTTTTCCCGGGCATTATCTAAGCGGCCGAGAGCGATGAGTTCGATGGCACGGTTAAATTCGCGCTGACCGGGCTGGAAGTCGATGACCTCATTCTCGCTGAGGATGGTCCCGACCGGCTTCACGGTGCCGGGGGCGGCGGTAGGGAATTCCTTTTCAAGGTATCCGGGCAGGAGGAAAATCAGGGCACCGAGGATCGCGAGGACTAGGACGACGGCGAAGATCTTCAGGATGGTGACAAAACCGTGCATACCCTGTGTCTCAAAAGGAGGCTAGAGAAGCCCGCGCCGCTTAAAATCGAAGCGGTTGATTTCCTGCGACTTCATGATCATCTCGAGGGTGAATTTCATGATGCCGACCTCCCAGGCGTCATCGACGCTTTCGATGATGGCGAGCGAAGGATTTCCGGTGCGGCGGACTTCCGCGAGAGCCTTTTCGCGGACGCTTTCGATGTTGTCATGGACAATTTCTTTCGAGACATCGGAGCGACGAAATTGAAAGCCATACTGGAGGAAACCCAGATCCATACCTTTGCTTTTCAGGTGCTCAATGACCTCCATGACTCTTGGGTCAAAGCCCTCCAGCTCGACATCGTTAAAGCCATCCGGCTTGATGAGTTGGGGCTTTTCCGCGCTCACTTCCCCGCGGCGGATACAGACGGTACCCACCGAGTCCATCTGTTCACTCAGGATTTCAAATTCAAACCGAGTGGACCCAAAGGTCTCGATCCGGCGGTCCGGCTCATGGACGACCGCGGTGGTCTCCATGGCATATTGGAAGTCATCAGCACTGAGCATCTGGGGAATAGGGTATCCTTCAATGGCTCCGGTGGCCAATGAAAAGGGGCAGGCTCCCGTGAAGGAGACCTGCCTCTTGAAAACTTTGCTTACGGGAAGCGGGAGAGATTAGGCTTGGGCCTTCTCGACGTGGGCGACGATATCACCGACTGAGACTAGCTTTTCAGCGTCCTCATCAGGAACCTCGATGCCGAATTCCTCTTCAACGGCCATCACGAGCTCGACGGCGTCGAGCGAATCGGCTCCGAGATCTTCGATCATCTTAGACTCGGGCTTAACCTGATCGGCGCTGACTCCGAGTTGCTCGACGATGATTTCTGTGACTTTTTCTGAGATATTTTCTGCCATGGCTTTATGGATGTGGGATTGGGATTAATGTGAGGGGTGGAAATTGGCAACTCCTAATGTTCACTCGTTTTCCTCCGGATCGGAGGCGGATTCGTCCTCTTCGGAAGAGTGATCGTCTTCGTCCTCATCGTCTTCCTCCACGAGTTCAATGAGTTCCCCCTCAAAGTTGGCGAGGATGCGCTGGAAGAGAACCTCCGCAGGTGCTCCGTCCTCTTCTTTAAACTGACCATAGACCATGCCGTCCACCTTGGCTTTTTTCTCCTCGTCTCCGTCCTGATAATAAATGGTGGCGAGGCCCTTGCTTTCCCACTTCCGCTTATCAATGCGAACCATATCGGCAAATGGGATGCGAGGTCCACCCGGAGGATGATAGGCTTCATTGTCCACCTTCATATTTCTGGCCTTCGTGCGGATGAGGAAGAACAAGGCGATGGCGGTGAGGACGAAACAGACGAGCGAGGCGTAAAGCTGCTCCCTTATTTTATAGGCAGACTTAAAGCCCTCCTCAAGGTCGATGGCTTGGGGCCAGCCTTTTTCGCCGCTGAAATCCTTCCAAAGTTCCTCATCATTCCCCCGCTCCATGGTCTGGAGAATGGCGGGCCACTTTTCGTCGTAATTGGTATCGGCGGGGTAAAGAGTCTTATCATCCTCGAATGGAATGGTCTGCGAGGCGGCATACTCCTTCCAGCTTTCCTCATTCTCATTCCAAGCCTGACCGGCATCACTGAAGGCCTTGTAGTTGGCGATGATGTAGTTCTTTTTCGGGTAGCCGATCTTCCAGTCATATAGGAAATACCCGGCAAATCCGCCAAACATGGCGACCATAAGGAGGGCGCGCCAAATAAACCACTTGGTGGGACGACAAATCACTTCGGAAGATCCAGACATAGAGGGTTCCGAAGAAGAACAATTGTCCTCTATGATAGCAAGGACCCTGTGCCGGATTGGCTCAAAAAATGTCGGAGGGAAAATCGCTTCACTCGCCTTCAGAAGCATTTACCGACTCGAGAGCCTTCAGAAAATCCGGCGACGGTGTCGTATCGTCTTCCTGCGCCGAAATTCGGGCCAATTCCGCCATCGTATCCTCGCGGAAGGCCTCATTCTCGATCGACCCCGCCCAGGTGACGGCGTCTTGATAGCGTCCTTCTCTCGCAAGGCTTGTGGCCAAATCGGCCTCGACCCTATCTCGATAGGCCCCTTCGGGTTGACCGGCCAGCCACTCAGCTCCTAAGGTCATTTTCTCGGACCATCCGAAATTGTTAAAGGCCTGCTCCACCCTTAAACTTGCGCTCTCTGGGGAAGCAAGTGGCTGCCCCATCAACCAGTCGCGATGCTCGGGAGATGCGGGTAGGGCCCGGAAGGTGGTAAAAAGATCCTGGTCTCGTGATACGGAGATAGGTTGTTGCTCGACCCAGCCCTTGGCTTGCACGGGATTCACCGAGGCGAGGCGACGAATGAGGACCTCACGGTCATTCCTGTCATCAGAGAAGCGGGAAATCAGCTCTTTGGGATCAGATGTCTCAGAAATCTCCCAATTCCGGATTGCGGCTGTCAAGGCAGCCTTTTTAGGTGACTCGGCGGCCCCTTTTAGTAGTTCGTGGGGATCTAAGTCAGCCTTCACCATTGCTGAGATCACTGATTCCCACTCACTCGAATCCTCGAAAAATTCGTTCACTTCATTTCCCTCTGAATCTGAAGAATTAGGATAATAATCACCGGGAATGGCGAGATTCGCCTTCAGATTCCGCATCAAGTCAGCGGGATTCTTTTCAGCCCAGCTGTTCCAGGGAATTTCACCGAGTCCGCGCCCATTACTCGACGCCCGAGCCAACGCCAGCTCTGGATCCAGCTCAAATATCCTGTGGATAATAAAGCCATCCACTATGAACAAGGAATCATCCTCTCCCAGTCCAGCCCACATTTTATCGCTCTTCAACCTCTCGCTAAGCTCTGCCTCGAATTGATCGAGTTCATCCAGATCCATCCAACCCAGCAAACCTCCCAGCTTAACCGCCTGATACATCGCCTCTTCTTGCCCCAATTCGTCAACATCATTTTTCACGACCCTATCAAAAAAACTCCAAATCTGCTTCATCCTCTCCGGGGTTGCCACCCCTCCCCCATTGCCCGCTCGGGCCCCCGGGTTCCCGCTACCATCCCTCATCTGGTGCGCAATTCGGGAACTTTTAATTGGAGAGCTTCTTACCACGTCTCCAATCTCTCCCCGCTCTGAATTACCAGCTCCTGAGTCCCTTAAAAACATCCCACCCACACCGCAAAGCACTCCCAGGGCGAAACATGCGATCCCGATCTTCATCACGACAGCATCCCCTTCCTCGTCTCGCCGACAAGCTTAAATGCAGTTTTTTTAGCACACTAACAAAGCTTGCATCCATCTCTCAAACCCCTAAATTTACTCCCCAACGCCGGAATGGTGGAATTGGTAGACACGCCAGATTTAGGATCTGGTGCCCTTTGGGCGTGCAGGTTCGACCCCTGTTTCCGGTACTTCATCACTCA
>CALBVA010000088.1 GCA_937969125.1 uncultured Verrucomicrobiales bacterium
CCAGGAAGCGTTCATACTCGCCACGGCTCAGCCCACGAAGGGCCGGAAGCGCAAGATCGATGAGAGCAATCTTACGTGCGGAGTGCAGCCCCCTGACTTCCTCCTGCCAATCAAGCGCCAGAGTCTTCGCCTCCTCACCAGCCATCTTTTGGAGGAATGAGACCTCCCCCTGGCGAAGCTCATCGTCCTGGGCGAGCAATAGCCCGAAGATCAAAGCCTGGGCTTCCTCACGATCATGTGCGGCATCCTTCCACTGATCGGCGAGGCCATCGCGAATCTGCTGGCCGGAGGACACGCTCCGGCGTGACCCCTCTCCCATGCCATCCAGTGCGCTGACCGCAGCCATGCCGGGAAGGGCGTCGAATGGTCCCTTCCTCGGGGCTTCGCGGCGGACATGTCCTTCGGCGACTGGCTTGATCTCAGTCTCCTTGAACTTCCCGTCCCAGCTTTGCTGGATCGTCTTGATCCGAATCTCCAGCGGCGGATGAGTCGCGAGGCCGAAGCTAAACATCCCACCGGACGAAAAAAACATGTGGCTGGCCTCACTCGCCTTGGGGGCACGAATTTTAGACCCATCGGCCATCCCTCCGATCTTCATGAGTGCGCCCGCGATGCCATCGGGATTCCGCGTAAACTGCACCGCCGAGGCATCAGCCAGAAACTCTCGCTGCCTCGAAACTGCAGCCTGAATCATACGACCGAAGAACACACCCAGCGAGCCGATCACGATCAATCCCACCCCAAGAGCGAAGAGTGCGATCATTACGCCCCCGCCCTCGCGGTCGTTGTTGCGTCGGCTGGAAAAACTCTGATAGCGGAGCAGCTCCACCATGCCGCGACCGACGATTGAGATCACAAGAAGTCCGAAGACCATCCCCATGAGTCGCATGTTCAGGCGCATTTCACCATTGAGAATATGGCTGAATTCATGAGCAATGACGCCCGAGAGTTCATCGCGGGAAAGCCTCTGGACACAACCCCGCGTCACCCCGATCACCGCGTTTGAGGGCTCGGTTCCGGCGGCGAAGGCATTGATGCCCTCCTCGTGATCCATCAGATAGACCTGCGGCACCGGCATCCCGGAAGCGATGGCCATCTCTTCCACGATATTGAGCAACCGCTTCTCATCCTGATCGGTGCTGCCGGGCATCACCAGACGCCCGCCGAGATCATTCGCCACGACCGCTCCGCCGCTGCTCAGTTGCATTGACTTAAACCCGCTCGCGGCCAGGACCAATCCCACCGTCCCCACCGATGCGGGGATCATTAGGGACAATGACTGTCCCTGCCCCAGCGTGAAGAAGATGAGAGCATCCACCGCAGCTACCACCCCGATCAGGGCGAGGATAAACCAGAGGACCAGCCACTTCGTCCTACGACGGGCCTGATCCTGTGCCTCGAAAAAATCCATCCCGCAGCGTGTGGTGTTGGGGGTGCGCTCCGATTAATCGAAGTCCACTTTGATCGCTTCGCGTTCGGACTCGTCCGCGACCTCGAAGAGCACGGCGGGATTAAAGTTAAACATCCCCGCAATGATGCTGCTGGGGAACATCTCCCGCTTATTATTATAGGCCATCACCGAGTCATTGTAACCTTGGCGGGCGAAGGCCACCTTATTCTCGGTGCTCGTGAGTTCCTCGCTCAGCTGCTTCATATTCTCGTTCGAGCGCAGATCGGGATAAGCCTCGGACAGCGCGAAGAGCCGTCCCATCACCGAGCTCAGACCGCCCTCGGCCTGCATGAGATTTTCCATTCCCGCTTTATTGTCGGGGCTCACTCCGCTGCGGGCGGACTCGGCGGCATTGCGTGCTTGAATGACCGCCTCCAGCGTCTCCTTCTCGTGATCCATGTAAGACTTCGCAGTCTCGACGAGATTCGGAATGAGATCGTGCCGACGCTTCAGCTGCACATCGATCTGCGCAAAGGCATTCCGAAACCGGTTCCGCAACTTCACCAGGCCATTGTATTGCCCCATGACAATGAAAGCTGCCAAGACACCAATACCCAGGAGCACCGCGATGAAAATCCCTGCCCCGCTAAGAAACGACGCGATCACATTTAAATTATTCATAACAGGCAGCATCATCCGCCAGCGAATCCATCCCTGCCACTATAAAATCACCCTCACTTGAGAGCCGAGAAATCGCTCGGTGTGAGGAAGCTTGATCCGATCTTCTTCACCAGCTTCCCGGCGGCGATCGAAGGCCCCTTCCCTGCAAGGCAACTCTTGCAGTCCCCAGCCTCCTGACTATGCTTGCTCTCATGTTCTCGAATCTCGCTGACAGCCTCGACAAAACTTTCCGGAACCTCCGGGGTGTCGGAAAAATCTCCGAAAAAAATATCGCCGATTCCCTCCGCGAAGTCCGTCTCGCCCTCCTCGAGGCCGATGTGGAGCAGGGCGTGGTCAAGGAGTTCCTCGCCAGTGTCACCGAGAAAGCCAAGGGCGAAGACGTCCTGAAATCGGTCAAACCCGGCGAGATGATCGTGAAGATCTTCCAGGACGAACTCACCGAACTCCTCGGCGGTGACCAATCCCCCATCAATCTCAACCCTCCAGGATACGTCCTCCTCTGTGGTCTCAACGGTGCCGGTAAGACCACCACCGCTGCAAAGCTCGCCCTCCGCCTCAAGAAGGAAGGCCGCCGTCCGCTCCTCGTCGCGCTGGACCTCTACCGCCCGGCTGCCATCGATCAACTCGCCAAGCTTGCCGAGCAGGTCGATGTCCCCTGCTACACTCCCGATCCCTCCGAGAAAAATCTCGTGAAGGTGGCCAAGGACGCCCTCAAGTGGTCCAAGGATCAGAATGGCACCGTCATCATCTTCGATACCGCCGGTCGACAGGAACTCGATCTCGAGCTCCTCGGCGAACTCAAGAAGCTCCATAACTTTCTCAAACCTGGCGAGACCCTCCTCGTCGCCGACTCCGCCACCGGTCAGCAGGCCGTCTCAGTCGCCCAGACCTTCGACCAAGAGATCGGCATCACCGGCCTCATTCTTACCAAACTCGATGGCGACGCCCGCGGTGGTGCCGCCCTCTCAATGCGCGCCGTCACCGGCAAGCCCATCAAATATATCGGTGAAGGCGAAAAGATGGAGAACCTCGCCGAGTTCCACCCCAGCCGCATGGCTGACCGCATCCTCGATATGGGTGACGTCGTCTCCATGGTCGAGCAGGTCTCGGAAAAGATCGATGAGAAGAAGGCCATGTCCGCCGCGAAGCGGATGCAGTCCGGAAAATTTGATTTCAATGACTTCCTCGAGCAGATGAAGATGATTCAAAATCTCGGGCCGCTCGATGGCATCCTCGGCATGCTCCCCGGCTTCCGTCAGATCAAAAAACAGCTCCCCACCGGGGCTCTCGATGACGGCCGCATCAAGCAGATGGAAGCCATTGTCCTCTCAATGACCCTGCGCGAACGCGGCAAGCCTATCATCATCAAAGCCAGCCAGCGCAAGCGCATCGCCAAAGGCTCCGGCACCACCGTCCTCCAGGTTAACCAGCTCCTCAAGCAGTTCGGCCAGATGCAAAAGATGATGAAGTCCAAAGGAAAAATGAAGGACATGATGAAGCAGCTCGGCGGACTCTCTGGAGGTGGCGGCGGCGGACTCGGTGGCCTCGGCGGACTTATGGGTGGCAAAGGAGGCATGCCTGATATGAAGGACATGGGCGGCCTTGATGACCTCCTCGGCGGAGGAAAGGGACCAAAGGGGCGATAGGTTTTCCAATCAGCTCCCCGCTGGCTTTGGCGAGAATCGGCCACACAGCCCCCTCGATTTGGAGGCTCGTTATCATTAACCTCCAAAGTCGCGAAAGCTAGGATCTTAGGATGGAGATTCCCGCGTGCTTGAGTTAGATTTCCTCCGTGCGAATTTCCGTCCTTCTTTTTCTCACTGCGCATTTCGCCTTCGGCCAGACCCTGACCTGGAAGAAGGTGCGCGACCTGAGGGATTATCGTGCCGCCCGTGAGCACCTCGCAAACTACCTTCCGGATCTCGCCATCCCAAAAATTCAGACTCTCCTTCTCAAGCAAGGACTCGATCAATCTGCCAAGAAAAACCTCCTCACCCTTCTCGGTGAAGCACAGGTGCGGAACGGTCATTCGGAGACCGCGATTAAGACCCTGCTCAACCCATCCCTCAAGGACTTCAGCCCGGCGCATCTCTGGCGATCCTACGCCTATGGTCGCCTCGGCCGCTATCAGGAGGCTATCGTCGCTTTGGAAAAAATCGATCGCTCCACCATGATCCCGGAAGCCAGTCTGCAGGCTGCCATCCTGCTGGAGACCCTGGGTGACTACGATGCCGCTCACTTGAAGCTCAAGACAGCTCTAAAATCCAAAAATCCCGCCTTGATCCGTGAAGCGCAGTTTCGCCAAACCTCCCTCGAGCTAGCTTCAGGCAATCTCACCCAAGCAGAAAAATCCTTCGCCAAGATCAAACCCACAACCCCGCGGGAAGAAGCTCTTCAGCGCTATCTTCTCGGGCGGATCCAGATGGCTAAAAAACAACGCGTCGAGGCTATCGGAACCTTCCAATCTCTCCTCGCTCCACCGACCGAAGGCCGCACTCCTCTACCCTCCGACCTCTACCACGAAGCCACCCTGGCCCTGGTCGATAGCTTCGCACTCGAAAATAAAAACAACGACGCCGCCACCGCCTTACTGGAGATCATTGAAAAGGATCCGAACTCTCCCCGGCTGGATCAGCTCTTCATCCGCTTGGAGAAGTTCGCTCCGTCCATCGATCTCAATCCCATCCTTACGAAACTCCTCACCTGGCTTCCCTCGGCCAATCAGGACCCGACCTTTTTTGCCATTCCGGATGGCTATGCTCCGGGCCTCAACTCCGACTTCGCCTCGGCGCAAAACTTCACCAGCTCCACCAGCAGTCCATCCTTCCCGGATCGTGCCCTGTATGCCCTGCACTTCATCGCAAAGCGGCAACTGCAATCGGACGACCCGGCTGAAATCAGCTCCGGGAAGTCGCGGCTCGCCCATCTTCAGGTTCTCGCCACTCCGCGCTTTACCCCGCTCGTTTCCTCCTCGCTGCTGGAGCTGGGGCTACTCGCGATGAAACAGGAAAAGTTTCCAGAGGCGCGCTCATACTTCGACCTCCTTCAGGATGAAATGCACCCCGCATCATACCGTGCGTATGCCAATGCCCTCACCGGCGAAACAGCGATGGCGCAGGAGGACCCCACCAAGGCAAGTGAAGCCTTCCTAAGGGCCCGACAACTGGCATCAGAGATCAATCTCTCCGAGCTCGAAAACGCCACTGCGCTCAATGCCGGCATCACCCTGCTTGCCACCGAACAAGGGGGAAAATTGGACCAACTCACCCGCTCCCTCCAGAGTTCCGATGCCCGCGCCTTCCTCCTCCTGGAACGTGGACTACGACTGAAGACACGCCTCGACCCTGGTGCCCGCCCACTCCTTCAGGCCTTCATCAAGACCTTCCCCGATAACCCCCGGGTTAATGAAGCCTCCCTCGCCCTCGCCGAAAGCGCCCTCTTCACCCGGCCCATCGACCGGGATCTCGCCCTCGCCGAAATACGTGAGCTGAAGCTCACCCCGGAGCAGCTCGAAGAGTTACAACCCCGCCGCCTCCGTGTGCTGCTCGTGCTCGGTGAGGGCATGAAAGAGGCCGATGACTTCCTCTCCCGTTTTCCGAAACATCCGCAGGCCGCAACCATCATGTTTCACCTCGGAAAGGCCTATCGCACTGCCGAGACTAATGAAGTCGGCCAGGCTTACATCACCTTCGAGAAGTTTCTCGAAGCTTATCCAGAACACGAGCTGAACGACGCCGCCCGCTACCTCGCCGCCCTCTCTGCGCTGGCCTCCGGCACCGAGTCATCGGAGGAAGATGCCTTAAAACGCTTCCGCGAGCTCATGGCCAAAGAAGGCCCTCTGGCCAGCGAAGCAACCATCGCCCTGGTTAGCCTGCTCATCGACCGCGACCAACAGGAACTAGCCATCGTCGAGGCGAAATCCCGCCTCGCGATGAAGAAAGTCACCGCAAATGACCGCCGCCGCCTCCTCGTCCTCGCCGCTGATGCTGCGGGACAGCTAAACGACTACGAGGGCGCACTCGGATATTATAAGGAACTCCTTGCTCAGAAAAACCTCCCCGTAATCTGGCGGAACCGAGTGGGATTTCACCGCGGCGTCATTCTCGAAAAGTTAGGCCGGAAGAGCGAAGCACTCAAAGCCTATCTCTCCGTGGTCAATCGTGATCTCGACCCCGCAAAGGCCTCTGTGCAGGAATGGAAGTGGTTTGATAAGTGCGGCATTGAAGGCGCCCTCGCTCTGCTGGAACGCGAAAAACGCTGGCACGCCGCCATCAAGCTGGCGGAAAAATTAGGCCGTAGCGGCAGCCCCCGCTCCGCTGACGCTTTGGAAACCGCGGACCGGATCAGCCTGAAGGAAATGATTCCAAAAATGCGAATCAAACCAGTCAGGTAGATCGAACCACTATCACTAAAAAGATGAGACTCGATTTGGGTTTTTGAGGGTGACCCGCAAAGCCAGACCCAATCTTCAGCTCATTTCCAAAATCGCCGCTTCCAGCGACTCGGCATCCTCGATCGAGATCACCCGAGCTTCCTTATCAATGCGCGCCATGAACCCAGCGAGCACTTTACCTGGTCCGAGTTCGATGAAGAGATGATGCCCCTGCTCGCGCAGCAAGCGGATGGTCTCAATCCAGCGGACTGATCCAGTCACCTGCTTCGTCAGCGACTCGCGAATGGCATCAGCGCCCTCGGCGGGAACCGCGAGGAAGTTCGAAACCACCGGAATCGTGGGTTCATTGATCTCCGCACCAGCCAGAGCTCCCGATAGCTTCTCCTGCGCACCCGCCATGAGCCGGGAGTGATACGCACCGGCCACCTGCAGCTTCTTGCCCATACGCAGGCCGAATTCCTTCGCCTTTGCCACGGCCTGATCAATGCCTTCCTCCGCCCCTGAAAGCACGGTCTGGCCGGGGCAATTGAGATTCGCGATATCGACATCGCACTCCGCCGCGAGCTTCGCGACATCCTCGTCACTCCCACCGATCATAGCAGCCATCGAACCCGGGTTCGCCTCGCAGGCTTCATCCATCAGCTCACCACGCTTCGCGACCAGCTTCAATCCCTCCTCAAACGAAAAAGTTCCCGCAGCAGCATGAGCGGTCATTTCACCAAGCGAAAGCCCCGCCGCCGCGACCGGCTCCAGCCCCGGAACTTTTTCCTTCAAAACTTCCAGCAAAGCCAAGCCATGCACAAAGAGGGCGGGCTGGCAATTACCGGTCTTGGTGAGAGCTTCCGCCGGACCTTCGAACATTACTGAAGTCAGCGAACGACCCAGTACCTCATCGGCTTTTTCAAAAAGCTCCTTGGCCACCGGATAGGTCGTCACGAGATCCTGCCCCATGCCCACTTTCTGGGCGCCCTGTCCTGAGAATAAGAGAACTGCTTTGCTCATCGGCGCGAGTCAAACCGCTCACACCAGCGGGAGCAAGTCCCGAAGCTCCCTCACCCGGCGGGTCAGCAGATCCGCCGCCCCCTCCATGAGCATCGCCACCGGTAGATCAAAGTCAGTGAGCGCCCCACATTGATCAAAGAGACCACATCCACGGACCTCTTTGTCAATCTGACCCGCCAGCCCGAGGACCGGCTTGCCCAGATCTTTCGCCAACCGCGCGACACCCACCGGGCCTTTTCCAGAGAGCGATTGCTCATCCAGCGAGCCCTCACCGGTAATGACCAGATCGGCCTCCGCGATTCGTGAGGAGAGATCCATGGCCTCCGCCACCAGATCGAATCCCGGATGCAGCTCCGCATTTAGAAAGTGCATCATCCCAAAGCCCAACCCTCCCGCCGCTCCGGCTCCCGGGGTCTCCGCAAGCGCTTCAGCCTGCGTGATCTCCATGAGCCGAGTCAGAAACTTCTCCAGCTGTGGTCGTTCAATCTCGCCCGCTCCTTTCTGCGGGCCGAAAACCTCCGTCGCACCATTCTCCCCCAGCAGCGGATTCTCAACATCGCAGGCCACATCCACCGGGGGCAATTTCGCCATTCCCGAAAGATCAACCATCGCCAGATCCGTCAGCCCGGCCGGAGTGGCCATCAGGACATCCTCCTCCGCATCCAAAAACAATCCGCCCAGCGCCGCCACCATCCCCACTCCGCCGTCATTGGTGGCGCTCCCACCCAGACCGATCAGGATCCGCTCCACCTCCTTCCGTCCCGCCGCGTCCTGCAGCATCAAGCCCACCCCATAAGTGGAGGAATTCATAAGATCACGGTCCACCTCCGCAATGTGCTCATAGCCGCAGGCCGAGGCCATTTCCATCACCGCCAAACCCGAAGGCGTGACCGCGTAGCGAGCAGTGCGTGCGCGGTGCACGGCATCCACCGTCTCCACCTCCACCCATTTTCCGCCGAGCGCTGCCAGCATCGTTTCGGTGAAGCCTTCCCCACCATCGGCTATGGGACAGAGATCGATCTCCCACTCCTCCGGCAATCCCGCCGCAATCGCCGCCGCCGCCTCATTCGCCGTCAGCGACCCTTTAAACTTATCGTTGGCAATCAATACCCGCATGCCGATTCGTAGCAGCTCAGGGGCCAAGGTGAATTCTTCAATTCCGCCCTTGTCAAATCAGACCAGACTAGTCTAGTCTGAACTTTATGAAACAAGTCGGTCTCTACGAAGCGAAGTCAAAGCTCTCGGCTTTGGTGTCAGCCCTGATCGAATCCGGAGATCCGGTGTCATTGACCAAACACGGTCAGGTGGTCGCGGAGCTCCGCCCACCATCCTCTGGCAGCCCGACCCGGGGCGGACTCGCCTCGCAGGATTTCTACATTTCCCCGGACTTTGATCGTCTCCCTTCGCCGGATGATCGCCGCGACCAGCCACCGGAAAGCCGACAATGACCGAGCAGCTCCTCGATACCCGGGTGCTCCTTCTCTTTCTCCAAAATGATCCCGAATTGCCAGACTCTCTGGCGGAACGGATCGAATCGCCGGACCGGCGCTCATTGGTCTCAATGGCCAGTCTGTGGGAACTCGCCCGAAAGCAAGCGAAGGGTCTGCTGACCTTCGAAGCGGGAACGCGTGCCGATCTTCCCGGACTTTTGCTCGAGGAAGGCTTCGACCTCCTGCCCATCGATTGGTCCGCGATCCGTCGCGCTGCCGCCCTGCCTCCGCACCATGACGACCACACCGATCGCCTCCTCGTGGCTGAGGCCATTGCGAGAAATATCCCCATCCTCTCACTGGATCACACTCTGGATCCCTATGGAATCGAGCGCCTGGATTCCTGATCCAGATTCACGGATACAAAAAAAAACGGGTCCGCAGACCCGTTTTGGAAAGATTGTTGGAAGCAAG
Organism: uncultured Verrucomicrobiales bacterium; assembly: GCA_937969125.1. Classification (GTDB taxonomy): domain Bacteria; phylum Verrucomicrobiota; class Verrucomicrobiia; order Verrucomicrobiales; family Akkermansiaceae; genus SW10. The sequence continues at coordinate 9,371 of CALBVA010000088.1, forward strand.
GAGGCCTTAAATGAGGCCCGCTTTCTTCAGAGTGGCGAAGGCGCCATTCTTGTTGATGGTCTTGAACGCCTTGCAAGAGGCCTTGACCTTCACATATTTGCCAAGCTCGGGAACCCAGACACGCTTGGTGTGAAGGTTTGGAGAAACCTTACGCTTAACGGTCTTGGTGACGTGACGACCGATGCCGCCTTTTTTCTTGGCCAAACCAGAACGGTGGATTTTACGTCCAACACGAACTTTGGAACCGCGGATGCTGCATACTTTTGACATAGGTCTAAAAACTTAGGTGGGCGGGAGAAATAGGGAAAATTGGAATCGGGTCAAGAGGTTTCCGACTTTTCCTTCCGGATTCATTGGAGAATCTCCCCCGCTACCGTTGCGGGCCTTTTTTGTCATCCCGCAGACTGGCATTGGCGGGCCACTGGTGATTACCTCCCGTCATGGCCACTTCCTCCGGTGTCACCCGCCCCACCATCCTCGATTACCTCCGGCAGCTCCAGCAGCAGGGAGCCAGCCATGTGGCGGTCGATGACGAGGCCCGCCAAGTCCTCCGCGAGCTTTATACGCGGGGAAGTGCCCGCCGGGCCGCCCCAAAAGCGACCAAGGTCTCCGAGAATGTGCCGGCGAATGCCTCCGCCGCTCCGCAGGCCGCCTCCCCTGCCCCGCTCACCAGCTTGAAAGTCTCCGGGACTACAGCAGCGGAAAAGATTACCTCTATAAAGGAACAGGCACAGAGCTGGCAGCCTTCCCTTTCGCTAGGCACCCTGCGGAAGGAGCTGGTCTTTTCCACAGGGAATCCTGCCGCCGATTTCATGCTCGTCGGCGAAGCACCCGGTTTTCACGAAGAGCAGCAGGCGGAACCTTTCGTGGGACCGGCCGGCCAAAAGCTCGATCAAATCCTCAAGGCCATGGGCCTCAGCCGGGAGCAAGTTTACCTTTCCAATGTCTGTAAATTCCGCCCCGCCACCCGAAACCAGACGACCAATAACCGGAAGCCCTCGCCGGAGGAGTTGGCGGCCTGTCTTCCCTTTATCAAAGCGGAGGTCGATATTGTGAAGCCGCGCGTCATTGTGGCCCTCGGAGCGAGCGCGGCGGATGCCCTGCTGGAACTTAAGAAACCGGTCGGAGAGCTCCGCGAAGCCTGGCATCAATTTCAAGGAATCCCGCTCCGGGTGACTTACCACCCTTCTTATCTTCTACGTCAGGAGGAAGGGCTCGGCGAAAAGCGGAAGGTCTGGGAGGACATGCTAGCGGTGATGGAAAAACTGAAGCTGGAGATTTCTGAAAAGCAGCGCGGATACTTTAAGAAGTAAGCGGTGCAGATTCCCTGACTCAATCTTCCTCTCATGGGATTCGCCTTCCGCCTTTTCAAAACTACCTTCGCCCTGCTTTTCGGGCTGGTTTTTTTTGCGCTGATCGGCGGCTTAATCTACCTGAATCAGGTCGGCTTCCCCGGTCACTCGGGCGAATGGCTGCGCGGGCATCTGGCGGAGAAAGGAGTGCACCTTTCCTTCGATTCCCTCCGTCTAGATCTCCGACGCGGCTTGATCGCGAAAGAGGTGGCTTTCTTCGCCGATGAGGAAAAATCCATCCCGCTCCTCACCGCCCATGAAATGATCGTGGACCTCGATAAAATGCGCGCCCTCAGAGGCGAATTTCTTTTCCGGAAAATCGAGGTCAGTGATGGATCCGCCACCATTCCCGTCGGCGAGGAAAAGCGCATGGTCGCCGCCCATGGGATCAATGGCTCCCTGAGTTTAAGTGAAAGCGGACGAGCCGAGATCAATCATCTCACGGGATTGATCGAGGGCATCAAGGTGACCCTCTCCGCCAATCTCAAGCAGCCACCACCGAGTGATGAACCTGCCGACCCCGCCGTATCAGACCAGACTGCGCGCATCCTGAGCATGATCCTGGATGAACTCGCGCTCTGGGAACTCCCGGACGATGCCCCGCCTGAAGTGGACTTCCATATCAGCGGCGATCTCGCGGATGCGGAGCGGATTAATACCCGATTTCATCTACGAGCCACCGGTCTGAAGCGGAACGATTATGAGCTCTCAAAGCTGAAGCTCTCCGGCGACTTCAAGTCGCAGATCGTAACGGTAGATGAAATTCTGTTAGATGACGTCACCGGCCGCGCGACTGGAAAGGCGGACTGGAGTGTGGTCCGCCGGGAGGGCCGCTTTCATCTGGACTCATCACTCCGGATTAAGCGCTTCCTGAAAACCTGCTTCGGGGTCGAGATTCTCAAGGAGGCCTCCCTCTCCATCAGCCCGGTTATGCAGGCCAGGGGCACTTTCTCTGCTCCGCAGGATCAACCGTTTTCCGTGCACGCCACGGGGCATGCACGGATCGGGAAGTTCACTTTTCTCGGGACCGATTATGAGCAGCTGGACTCGGACTTTTCGTGGAAGGATGGCGACCTCTTCCTCCGTGACCTCACCGTGATTCACCGGAAGGGTCAGCTGGATGGAAGCATCCTCGCGCAGCAGGACCTGGTAAGGTTCGATGTCCGCTCGACCCTCGGGCTGGCCGCGTTCCGGCCTTTCATCAAGGCGGACAGCCCGCTGGAAAAGGGACTGGCTGAGGCGGAGTTCATGGAAAATTCCATTGTAGCTCTGGATGTGGTGGGCTCGCTGAAGCGGGATGAACTAACGAAGTGGGAGGCCACGGGAAAGTTTCATCTGAGTAATTTCAGTTATCGCGGCACCGCAATTCATCACCTCGCGGCAGATTACGAAATCATCCCGGGGCAGGCGCAATTCGCCAAAATTTCCATGCTTCTGAACGACGAAAAAGAGAAGGCGAGATTGAGACACGCCGGCCCCGCTTCGGAGGAGATCTTCGCGGACCGCGTGCTCTATGACAGCAAGTCCCGCGTGACCACAATCAGCAATCTGCGCGGCCGGATCTGGCCCACTCCCGTCATCCGCGTCTTCGCAAAATCGGTGGCGAAGCATGTGGAAAAAAATTACCGCTTTCACGAACCACCGCAGGTCACTTTGAACGGTGCCTTCGCCGGGCGAAAAGGCGACTTCGAAAACACGCGCTTCAGCGTAGAACTCCTCACCGACGGGCAAACGGACTACCCCTTTCTAGGTGAAGATCTCCCACTCCGCGATCTCGCCGCAGACATCCAGGTGCGCGGGCCCATGATCACGGTGAAAAATCTTGGCTTCCGGACCTTGGGCGGATCAGCCAGTGGAACGGTCTTCGCCGATGTCACTCCAGGGAAGAAGGCCCGCTATGGTGGATCGATCAAATGGGACAAGCTGTCCTTTCCTCTGATTTCGAAGACCTACAAATTTGAGAAAGAGGAGCAGGGTTCATTGACCGGCAATATCGACTTCAATGGCCAGGCCGGCGGGGTGAAGAACTTTAACGCCGACGGAGTGATCGGGATCAGCCAAGGGAACCTCGTCTCCCTCCCCGTCCTCGGCCCTCTCTCTCCCATCGTAGCGGGCGTGCTGGGGTCCAAAAAACTGGGTTATGAAAAAGCCAAAGACGCCTCAGCCACCTACGCCATCCGTGCCGGTGTGATGCAGACGGCAGACTTCGTCGCGACATCCCGTAGTATCACCCTGACCGGCGAGGGATGGGTGGATCTCAGTAACAAGAAAATGGATATGACGGTGCGGGTGAATGCTCGTGGTCTGCTGGGCCTGTTGACTCTGCCCCTGCAGCCGTTGAAGGGGATTTTCCAATTTCGTGGGACCGGAACCTATAGCGAGCCAAAGTGGAAGAACTCACCCTTCACAAAGCCCGCCAAAGGGGAAGCGGATCCATTGTTCCAAAAAGCAGGTAAGGCTCAGCCGGTGGCAGAATGAAATGATACGGACGATCATATCGTACCGTATCGGAAGCATGATTCGTCTCAAACGATCCGTTCTCGCTGCTCTCACCCTCACCGGAATTCTGGCTCCGATGTCTGCTGTCAATGCTCAGCTGAAGCCGGCTGATCCCATCGATTATTCCAAGCTCGCCTTCTATCCGGATCGCTGGGTCGCGAAGAAGATCGACACTACCATGACTCCGTGGATGGGCGAACATATCGCCTATCTCACAATTACGGATGCCTTCGACCACAAAGTGATGGAGGAATTTGTAGCGACGCTGGACAAGGGCTGGCAGACCTATCTGGACTTCACCGGAAAGGCTCCGCGCATGCATCGGAATGTCGATGGCAAGTCACCCATCGCGGCGGTGCCGGGGAACGGGCTGACCTGCGGTGCGGGTTGCGGATATGTCGGCTCGACAGGCATTGAGGCGAATTACTTTTATACAAGCACCTACAAAAATCTGCAGAAAAACCCGAAGGGGGTGCCGCATCTCTACTTCTATGAGATGGGAAGGAATTTTTTCACCTTCAAAAATCGGCACAGTTGTTTCACCACCGGCTTTGCGGTTTTCATGCGCTACGTGTGCATCGACACCTTGAAAATCGAGGATCGTGACAAGCGGACGCGGGCCGTCATTGAGGGAGCGGTCGATGGTTTTGCGAAAGGCGAGATGGGGTTTCTGAAGAACTTCACGAACGCTCACGGCCTGACCGAAAAACAAAACCGGCTGAAGACCCGCCCCACTGACCAACCGGTAATGTATGCCTCGGCGATGCTGAAGCTTTGGAAGGAATTGGGGGACGATTGGTTGAAGGGATTTTATCGAAACGTGCATACCCTGCCAGGAGCTAAGGCTGCCGACAAAGAAGGCGCACGCGTGCAGTCCATCGGCTGGTATCTCGCAGCATCGGTAGCGGCGAAGAAAGACCTCGCGCCGATCTTCGTGGATCAATGGCGACTGCCTCTGACGAAGGAGGAGAAGGAAGAATTAAAAAAGGTGAACTGGCAGGAAGCGGAGCTCACCGCAGGCGCGCTGATGAGCCGACTCCGCAAAAACTAATCGGTTTCGCGATAGCAGCGGGTCACCTCTTCCGCGATCAAACGAATCCCCGCTTCGACCGTTTCGGATGACATTGTGAAGCTGACCCGGATGCACTCGCGGGTATGCTTCCAATCAGTTTCAGGTGGGAGACCGAAGAAGAAAAACTCGCCGGGGACGATGAGGACCTCGCGAGTTTTCAGACGTTCGTAAAGCTCCCTCGTGGGGATGGGCAGGTCCTCAAACCAGAGCCAGAGGAAGAGCGCACCCTCACTGCGATGGATGAAGTAAGGGACGGAGTCATCGAAAAACTCGTGAAAGAGACGTTGAGCGAACTCGGATCGCTCCTGATAAAATGGCCTCACGACTTCTTGGCTGAGGCGGAGGACTGCACCGCTTTCGATGAGCGGCCTCATGATTTCCTGACCGATATTCGGGTTTGCAAGACCGGTGATGGAGGTCATTGACGAGACTTGGCGACAGACCTCAGACGAAGCCACCACAATCCCGGTGCGGGTGCCTGGAAGCCCGATTTTTGAGAGGCTGAGGGTCAGAATCATCCCCTCATCCCAAACCGGAGTGACGTCAGAGAAGATCACATTTGGAAAAGGCGCGCCGTAGGCATTATCGACGATGAGGGGAATTCCCCGGGCGCGGGCGATGTCGCGAAGTCTTTCAATTTCACCATCAGTGAGGACATTGCCGGAGGGATTCGTGGGGCGCGAAACACAGATCGCGGCGATGTCATCACCTGGGTCCACCGCATCAAAATCGACGCGGTATTTAAACTCATGAGGCCCGGTCTTCTCGATACTGGCGGGGATTGCCTCAAAAAAATCCTCACCCACCGACTGGTTCGCATAGCCGATGTATTCCGGAAGCAGCGGTAGCATCACCTTCTTCCGCGAGCCATCCTGGAAACGTCCCGCCAGGGCATTGAAGAGGTAGAAGAAGGCGGTCTGACCGCCCATTGTCACGGCGAAGTTTTCCGGAGTCACCCGCCAGCCAAACTCTTTCTGGAAGAGAGAGGCGAGGGCTTCACGGAAGAGCAGGTTACCGGCAGAGACGTCGTAATTACCAAGCATCCGCTCTAGGGCACCGGGTTCATTGATGATCTCTTGCATCCGCTGCCGCCAGAGGGCATCGACCTCGGGGATGTGTGCCGGCTGACCTCCGCCGAGCATTTTGACATCACCACCTTTTGCTAGGGCGATGCCGAGATCGTCCATCAGTTCACCGATGCCGCTTCCTTCGCAGAGATTTTTTCCAAAGGCAGAGAGCTCATAATTCATGGCCGGATGATTCTTCCTATGGGATGACTTGTCACTGAAATCTCTCCGTTTCCCGCATCACAAAAATGTCTCCCGTAGCCTCGACGTCGGCGAAGACCTTGGGCTTCGCCTCCTACGGCCTTGCTTTTCTCACGGGAGCGACACTCCTCATCCCGTTGGCCTACTGCAAATACGGCTGCCCCACCGGCGCCCTCTTTCACTTCCTCCGAAAGACAGGCGCGAGCAATCGCTTCTTAATCCGGGACCTCCTGGCCGGCGCACCCTGCCTCGCCGAGGGAATCTTCAGCGGCTAGCACGAGGATTTCAAAGAGGCCAGATTGGGGACGAGGGCATTAGTCCATAGAAGCCTGGGAGCTGTCCTCCATGATGCTGAGGGCATGATTGGCGAGAGCCTTCAGCTGATTATTCATGTCGGTGTAGAGCATTTCATTTCGAATATCGCCCTCGGACATGCGCTTAATGGCTTCCTTGTTGAAGGTCTTTCGCATGGCGCGCGATTGTTCATCGATACTGCGGAGCGAGGTGATGACCTCGGCCGGGACAGGATGGAGAAGGAAATTCTCGACCGCCCCGAGGGCCTGACCCACGACGTCAGTGATCTGCCCGATGCTCTTACGCTGATGCTCTGAGAACTTGTAACCCTTGTTGTATTTCCGCTCAGTCAGCTTCACGAGGCGGTAAATACAATCAGTGCATTCCTCCAATTCAGCCACGATGCGAATCATCCCGGCAATGTTTGAGGCATGCTGCTGACTCATGTCACGGGCGACACATTTGACGAGATACTCAGTGATGTCCTGCATCATGAGATCGGCCTCTTCCTCCATGCCTTTCAGCCGGGAGATCTCCAAGGAGAGGTCGGCGGAGGGATTATCAAAAGCGACTTTGAAGCCCTTGAACATCTCATTGGAATGAGTGGCCATCTTACGCACTGCGTCTTCGGCTTCCGCAATGTTCAGCTCGCCGAGATCGACAAGATTCTGTGAAATGTAACGAAGACGACCTTCTTCTTCCTCGCCAGGAGCCTTTGACGGGACCCATTTCACCACGACCTTGGCGATTTGAGGAATGAACC